>JAFTTD010000233.1 GCA_017466965.1 Bacteroidaceae bacterium | reverse complement strand
CTTCTTTAGTCAAATATCCTACTTCAAATCCATATTGTTTTAATAATTCTTGGATTTGCTCTGTAGAAAAATAATTCATATAAATATGAACTCCCGGTCTATATGGTTCTTCTACCATCATTTCACCATTTCCTTCTTGCAAAATCAATAACAATTTGCCATTTGGTTTTAAAATTCTTCTAAAAGATTCTAGAGTTTTTGGTAGTTCCTCCATTGGTATATGAAACAATGAACAATTAGAAATATGGGAAGAAGTCAGGAACCGTTATGAGCAATTGAACAATGTTGTAACTAGCGAAATTCTATACAACAACATCAAATTGACCATCCAGCACAATCCTGAAAGAATTGTCTCAACTGGTGCCAGCACTGATTATGAGTCAATAAAGAATCGTCCTTGCTTTTTATGTGATGTGAATAGACCTAAGGAACAAATAGGATTAGCGCTGTTAAAGAAATGGACACTACTTGTCAATCCATACCCTATTCTCCCTTTACATTTCACAATTGCAAAACGACATCACAAACCTCAGTCCATCATTGAGAATTATAAAGACATGATGGAAATGACAACTACCCTAAACAAACTTTTCATATTCTATAATGGACCTTTATGCGGGGCATCTGCACCTGACCATATCCATTTTCAGGCAGGTCAACGTGGCATTGTCCCATTGGAGCGCGATTGGGACGAAATATATAGAAGCAAACGCTCAAGAATATACCCTATAAGCAATGACGAATTCATTGAAGCGAACAATATTGAACCTATGGCCACTGACACAGGTATTTTCATGCTTCAGGAATATGTTTGTCCGGGTATAATCATCGTAACACGAACAGCTAAAGGCAACGAAAAGATGTTCAAAAAAGTTTATAACGCTCTACCTAAACACGACAACGAGACAGAGCCTAAGATGAATATTCTTTCTTGGACTATGACAAGCAATGACGACGGAGAACAAAGAATTGTGTCAGTAATAATTCCACGTAGCAAACATCGTCCGGAATGTTATTATAATGAAGGTGAGAACCAAATATTAATCAGCCCTGGAGCTATAGACATGGCAGGATTAATAATTGCTCCAAGAAAAGAAGATTTTACTAAAATTACGCCTGAAAAAGCTGTTAATATAATTAGAGAAACAGCCATTTCTCTTGATGAGGAAACAGAGTTTATCATTAGATTAAAGAACCAGTCTTTATGACTAAATTCATAGTAAACGTAGGAATACAGAATGGAAATTCAATAAACATCACTTTTCATTCTTCCTTTATCTGTGGCAAAGAAATTGTAGGGAACCAAGAATTTAGCCTAAAAGACAATGCTATTTTATGGAATGAGGAATTATACAAGCAACTGACATTTATTCCATCTAATCCTGAAGCAAACTTTTCACTGGAAGAAGTTACTATCGGAAAAAAATTTCATTGGCAGCGTAATGAAAGGCAAACATTCCGAGGACAGTTGAGACTTATAGTCCATGATCAACAAATATACGCTATCAACTCATTGCCTATTGAGGACTATCTGGAAAGCGTTGTTTCATCTGAAATGAGCGCTGAAGCACCTTTAGAATTTCTGAAAGCCCATTCAATTATATCTCGAAGCTGGGTTATTTCTATGATAGAAAAACGAAAGAAAAAGTACACAAAATCTGACACAGCACAGGAATGTAGCCACAATCACGATACAGGCACTTATATAAAATGGTATGACCATGAAGAACATTCACTATTCGATGTCTGCGCAGATGATCATTGCCAAAGATATCAAGGGATTACACGCATAACTAACGAAAAAGCGAAAACAGCAGTACGAGCAACACAAGGATTGATATTATCATACAATGGTAATATATGCGACACAAGGTTCTCAAAATGCTGCGGAGGAATAACAGAAGAATATGCATCATGTTGGGAAAATACAAATGTTCCATACTTAAAATCTTTTTACGATAGCCAAAACAACAAAAGTTCATTACCGGATTTGTCAGATGAAGAACAGGCAAGAGCATGGATTTTATCTACCCCGAATTCTTATTGCAATACTAAAGACAATCGAATCATTGCTCAAATAATGAATAACTACGACATTGAAGACATTGATTTTTACAGATGGAAAGTTAATTTATCTCAGAAGGAAATCACAAAACTCATAAATGAAAAATCAAAACTTAATATCGGAAGTATCAAAGAACTTAATCCTATAGAAAGAGGAAAATCAGGACGAATAATTCGCTTGCAGATTGTAGGAACCCTTAGAACTGTCATTATTGGTAAAGAGTTGGAAATCCGCCGTTTACTCTCACATTCACACTTACGTAGTTCTGCTTTTTGCGTTGAGACAATTTATTCTGACACAGATAAAAATTTACCAAGCCATTTTATTCTTCATGGAGCTGGATGGGGGCATGGAGTCGGATTATGCCAAATAGGCGCAGCTGTAATGGCAACTAAAGGAATGGACTACAAAGAGATACTTCACCACTATTATCCTGGTACTTCAATTCAACATTTATCAGAAATCATCAATCAAAATAATATAATAAATAAACAATAGTATGTATAATAAAAAACCATACACTTGGGTCCCAACCTTATACTTTATTGAAGCATTACCTTACGTTGCGGTAATGACCATATCAACAATAATGTATAAAAATATGGGCTTGTCAAACACAGAACTTGCATTCTATACATCATGGCTTTATCTGCCATGGGTCATAAAACCTTTATGGAGTCCATTCATTGACACAATAAAAACAAAAAGATGGTGGATACTATCAATGCAACTGATGATTGGAGCAGGGCTCGCAGGTGTTGCATTAACACTCCCTACCACCTATTGGCTTCAAGCAACGATAGCTTTTTTCTGGCTAATTGCATTCAGCAGTGCTACACATGACATTGCAGCTGATGGCTTTTACATCTTGGCACTTGACAGCCATAATCAGTCTATGTATGTAGGAATAAGAAGTACTTTTTACAGAATCGCTACAATCTTTGGACAAGGCGCACTTGTCATTTTTGCAGGTTGGGCAGAAAGTATAACAAAGATTTCAGTCGCTTGGACAGCAACCTTTTTACTAATGTACGGAATTTTATTGGCGTCTTATTCTTACAACAGATTTTCACTTCCGAATCCTGAAGTGAATAACAGAAAAGAACAAAAATACTCCAAGCACATATTCAAGGAATTTGTAGAAACATTGAAAATATTTTTCTCAAAACCGCAAATAATAACAGCGTTACTGTTTATGCTTTTGTTCAGATTTCCAGAGGCACAACTTGTAAAACTTGTATATCCCTTCATGCTTGACAGTATGGAAAACGGCGGCATGGGATTAAATACAGAAACTGCAGGTTTAGTTTATGGAACGGTAGGAGTAATAGGATTAACTCTTGGTGGGATTTTAGGAGGATTTGTTGCCGCAAGGGACGGGTTAAAAAAATGGTTATGGCCAATGGTTTTGGCTATTTCACTACCTGACGCAGTATATATATATTTAAGTTACGTTCAACCAACAAACATTATACCGGTACATATTTGTGTATTCATAGAACAATTTGGATATGGATTCGGCTTTACAGCATATATGTTGTATCTCATATATTTCTCTCGTGGAGAAAAATCCACATCAGTCTATGCTATGTGCACCGCTTTCATGGCGTTAGGTATGATGTTGCCAGGAATGATTGCAGGATGGATTCAGGAACAAATAGGTTATACAAATTTCTTTATTTGGGTAACTGTTTTGTGCATAATAACAGCTATAGTATCTTTATTATTGAAAATTGATCCTGAATTTGGCAAAAAAAACAAAGATTAACCCTTTTAATTAAATCATAATTTTCAATATGTAAAATAATGCGATTTTTAAAGGTAAAACGTATTAAATAATTTGAATTTGAATAAAGTTTATATAACTTTGTAATACAGTAATTTTTTCAGAGTTAGTTTTTCATAGTAATTGTTCAGAATTATTTTATAATGATTCTGTTGAATGCAATAGCGTGTGTGAACATACTATTGCATTTTTTATAAAAAATGGAGCGTCGGAAATTAAAACGCAAATTCAACAATCTTAAGCTTTCATTTATTTTTCAGTTTTTCTTTCAAACGTTCCGCAATAGCCCATTGTAAAGCAGCCTCATCTTCATGTCCCATATCAGAAAGGATGTTTCCCCAAAGAACATGCGCACTAATACTTTCAGGCTTAAGACTTGTGGCACGATCAAGGTCAGATGATGCTTCTTCATACTTTTCCATAGCATAGAGTGTTTTGCCACGAGTATATATAGCCTTAAAATGGTTAGGACTTATTGATAAGGCTTTATTGAGCACCTTCATCGCCTCTCGTAATTTACGGGAATCAAGCAAAACTCTACCTTTATTTACGTATGCATCTATATAATTAGGATTTATAGAAATCGCCTTATCAAAATTGGCTATAGCAGCATTAATATCATCCATTGATATACATTCATTTCCAAGACTGATATATTATTCTTCATAAACATTCATTAATATTTGTTTTTGTTGAATAACCAATTCCATCTCATGCAATTTTTCATTCAAT
>JAFTTD010000232.1 GCA_017466965.1 Bacteroidaceae bacterium | reverse complement strand
TTGTATAAAGGCTTTCCAGTTTGCTTGTTTCGTTTCCGTCAGCTTCAATAGTGCTGAAGGGGGTGGACGGGTGTGGTGTCTTCAGGTATTGCCGGCTGATTCCTTTTCCTGGGCCTACTTCGGTTATTGATTTGGGCTTCAGGTAGTTTGCTATTCTGAAAAGCTGCTCGTCATGCGCTTTGCTTAACATGCCGCTATTGTCTTTTATTTCTTTTCTGACGCGGCTGAAAGTATCGAAGGCGTAATAGGGTATTCTTTCAAAAAAAACATCGTTGACAAGTTCGTATGCCCATGGCGACTGCACACCGAAACCTTTTCGGTGGATGTATCTCGGTATGGCTGTCAGTGCTATTTCGAATAATCTTTTCAGCATGCTTTGTCTCTGTGGTCTGTTATGCCTTAAACTATTGCAAATATAGTGTAAACTGCCGCAGTAGCCAAATTTTGTGTTGAAAACGCAGACATGGCGGCAGCAATGAAAGTGATTGGAGCGCTTTTTTTTGTTTATTACTGTCAAAAACGTTACCTTTGCGTGCAATTTTTTAATAATAAGATAATTACAAATACTAAATAACTATGACTAATTTTATAGACGAACTTACCTGGCGCGGAATGATTCATCAGATGATGCCGGGTACAGACGAACTTCTTGCTAAGGAGATGGTGACTGCATATCTTGGCATTGACCCTACAGCCGATTCTCTTCATATCGGACACTTGTGCGGTGTGATGATGCTTCGCCATTTCCAGCGTTGCGGACATAAGCCTATGGCGCTCATCGGTGGAGCTACAGGTATGATTGGCGACCCTTCCGGCAAGAGTCAGGAACGCAATCTGCTCGACGAGAAGACGCTGAAACACAATGTGGAGTGCATTCAGGCGCAGCTTGCCAAGTTCCTTGATTTTGAGAGCGATGCTCCTAACAAGGCTGAACTTGTCAATAATTATGACTGGATGAAGGACTTCACATTCCTTGATTTTGCACGCGACATCGGTAAGCACATTACTGTCAACTACATGATGGCTAAGGAGTCTGTGCAGAAACGTCTGAACGGTGAGGCACGCGACGGACTTTCTTTCACTGAGTTCACATACCAGCTTCTTCAGGGATACGACTTCCTCTATCTTAACGAACATAAGGGATGCAAGCTCCAGCTTGGTGGTGCTGACCAGTGGGGTAACATCACTACAGGTTCAGAGCTTATCCGCCGTATCAACGGACGCGAATGTTATGCCCTCACTTGTCCGCTCGTGACAAAGAGCGACGGTCGCAAGTTCGGTAAGACAGAAAGCGGAAACATCTGGCTCAGCCGAGAATATACATCACCATACGCATTCTACCAGTTCTGGCTCAATGTGCCAGACGAGGATGCAAAGAAATACATCAAGATTTTCACATCGCTCACAAAGGACGAGATTGACGCAATCATCGCAGAGCAGGATGATGATCCAGGACAGAGAGTGCTTCAGAAGCGTCTTGCCAAGGAAGTCACAATCATGGTTCACTCTGAAGATGATTACAATATGGCTGTTGAGGCTTCTAACATCCTCTTCGGAAAGAGCACAAAGGAAAGCCTCTTGAAGCTCGATGAGAAGACCTTGCTCGACGTGTTCGATGGTGTTCCTCACTATGAAGTGAGCAAAGAAGAACTTGAGGCAGGCATCAAGGCTCTTGACCTCTGCACAGAGAAAGCTCCGGTATTCCCTTCAAAGGGCGAAATGCGCAAGCTGGTTCAGGGTGGCGGAGTGAGCCTTAACAAGGAAAAGCTTGCTGCAGCCGACCAGGTTATAACTGCAGCCGACCTTCTTGATGATAAATATCTGCTCGTTCAGAAGGGCAAGAAAAACTACTTCCTGCTCATTGCAAAGTAATAAACAGCCAGTTTTAACTTCTTCCATTTGCAGAAGTTGAATAAATAAAAAACGGTGTGCTTGTTCATCATCTGAACAAGCACACCGTTTTTATTATAATATCCCAGCCTTTCGCCATACTGGTAACGGGCAAGACTTTGGTTTTTGCGGAAATGCTGTATGAAAATCAGACTATTAGTGTGCTTGTAAACTCAGCACACTGTAATCCAAACTGCAGCGCACTCCGTTCCCAGTTCCAGCACACACCGTTTCAAGTTTCAGCGCACCGTTTTTTTCGTAACATCACACCGTTTCCCCCACTCATAGGGAGGGTGCTTATTGCTGTTTCAAATCGTCTATCTGTAGCAGTATGTCGCTGGATATGCGCTGAATGGTTCTGTATCTCTTTATTCCGAAGATTCCGCCGATGATACCTCCTGTTATTCCGCCAATGATGGCTGGGTGTAGGTGTTCGGATACTTCCGGACTGTTGTTCATTTCGTAGAAGAACCATGCCGCCCATGCAATGAAGAATGGTATTCCGTAAAAAAACCATGTAGAATATCGCTTTTTCAGTTTGGCTACTTTCTCGCTTACAACAACGAGGTCGTCGGTCATGAGGTCGATGCTGTTCATGTCGCGGTGAGTTATGTATGTGTAAATCATGGCGAATGAGAGGTATGCCGTTGTTATTATGATGAACGGTAGTGAGCAGCCGAGCATGATTGTGCAGAATATGAGGAAGGGCAGTGATATGAAGCTGGCGATGGTCTTGCCTCTGCCCATTCCGCGTAGTTTTCTTGCTTTTTCGTTCATTATGCGGCGTATGGTTGTTTCATTTACGATGGTTTCGTTTTCAAGTTTCTTCTTTAGTATAGCTATCTGCTCCTTCATTTCCTGAAGTTCGGTAGTATCTATGTTCTTGTTTTCCATAATAACTGTGTTTAGTTGTTTGACATTTTTTTCAGTTCTTCTTTTATTCTGAAGAGGCGTACTGACACGTTCTTTACACTTATTCCTATGACTGCGGCAATCTCTTCGTAGCTCATGTTTTCAAGCCATATCAATACGATGGCGCGGTCGAAGGGCTTCAGCCGGTGTATCCTTCTGTGAAGCATTTGTATTTGTTTGTTGTCCTCTTCGCTGTCGTTGAACAGGTCGGCGTTCATTTCTAAGGGTATGGTGTTCCTGTTTTTCTTGCGTTCGAATGATATGCATGTGTTGAAGCATACTCTCCATATCCATGTGCTTAGTTTGCTCTCCTTCTTGAATGATGAATAGCCCCTCCATAAGTTTATCAGCGTTTCTTGAAACAAGTCGCTTACTTCATCTGGGTCTTTTGAGAACATGTAGCATACGGTGTATATCGTGCTTTTGTTCTCTTTGATGATTTTTTCAAATTCTGTTTCTGTTTTTTCCATTTTGTTTTGTTTGTTCTTTTTGCGTTTTTTGCCTGTTAGACGCAAGGAGGTGGGGAAAAACTACATTTTAGTTTTTAAGTTGTTTAGTTTTTAAGTTTTTGAGTTCTTAAGTTTCTGAGTTCTTAAGTTGCCTTTTCGCCTTTTTCGCCCTCACAACCTCATAACCTTACAATTTAACTCAAAAAAAAGCACGGGCTCTTTGGTTGAGGTTCAATCCGTAGAACTCGTGCTTCTTTGCTTGTTTTTTTAGAGGCTTTAGCTTGTTTGCCTCGCTTAGTCTTTGAGAAAATAGTCAATGGTGGTGACTACTCTGATGTTCTTGATGTATGGCGTGTTGCTGTCGCGGTCAGAGATGCTGAATTGCCCCTGTGAGGCTTTCTTTATCTTTCCGAGTTCGCTGTCTGAATCTTCGGCAAACTGTTCTGCTGCGGCACGCGCGTTCTTTGTTGCTTCCTTAATCATTTCGGGCTTGATGCTGTTCAGGTCGGTATATTCATAAGCCACATTGTAGCGATAGTCGCCGCTAACGAGAGCTATACCCTTTTTCAGTAGGTCGCCTTGACGGTTGATGAGTTCTCGCACAAGTTCCACCTTGCTTGAAGCCACCGTTATGACTGATGTGACGTTGTAACGATAGCCAGTGCGGTTTTCGCTGTATCGTTCAGCGTTGAGGTCAATTATTTCCGGCGCATTAACGGTGATTTCTTCCTCTGTTATCCCGTTTTGTTTTAGGAATGCAATGATTGTCTTGTTCATTGCGTTTGTGCGCTCGTAGATTGTGCCCATGTCGTTTTCAAGGAATTTGTAAACGAGAGGCCATATAACTTTGTTGGCAGGCACTTCCTTTTCTGCAAGCCCCTTGACTGTCACGGTTCTGGTGTTAGGGTTTACATCGCCCATTCCTGAGCGTATTCCTTCACCGACAAGCAACAGCCCGAAAGCTATTATTGCGGCTTCAATCTTCCAGTTCTTCATGGTTTTTGTCTTTTAGTGGTTAGAAATATAAAGGTGGGTGGCAAGTAACTTATACTGTGCCGTCCACCTCTTTGTTGTATTAAAGAAACACTTTTCAGTCTTTCTTTCTCATCAGGTTTGCGGCTGTGGCTGCAATGGAAACAACGAGCCCTAAAATGAGTATTCCGAGACCGGCGTATGCTATAGTCTCAGTTGTTTCAACGCTTTCAGGCTCGAATGTCATTTCTATAACGTGTTTGCCTGCCGGAATGTTCATGGCGCGAAGCACATAGTTGGCGCGTGCAATTTCAGCCGGCTTGCCGTCAATGGTTGCAGTCCATCCTGGATAGTATATTTCAGAGAACACCACAATGCCGCCGTTCTTTGAGGTTGCCTCGTACTTTATCTTTGTAGAAGTAAACTCTGTCTGCTTCACTGTTGCTGTTGAGTCAGCCTTTATGCTGCCGATGTTCCCTAATGCGCTCTTGAATGTGTTGTCAACAACGGCTGTATGCTTAGGGTTTACATAATGGAGGGCGTCTATCTCCTCGTTAGCGCTGCTGACGAATTTGATGTTGTCAACAAACCATGCGTTGCCGTTGGCGGCAGTGTTCTCAACAGGCAGTTTCACTTTGCCCTCCTGCCCTCCGCCGAGTATGAACCAGCGTGTGTTGAGCATATTCAGAACAGGGTAGAGACTGTCGCAGTTCACTCCAGTGAAGTCGTATATAGGGAAGCGTCCGGCTCCTTCAGTCATCATGCGTGCAGTGTCGAGTTTCGCTTCGCCCAAAGCCTTATACACATTGTTCATTTCCTTTGCAATGTGCTCTTCAACGAGCTCCTGATAGCGGCGCAGTTTGGCTGCATGGTAGCCTCCAATGCTGCTGTAGAATGCCGATGTAGTGTTGTCGTTGAATGTGCTCACAGTGAAGTTCAGCACTCTGTAGTCTCTGCCTTCTCCCGATTTTGCAAGAATGAACTTGTCTGCATCTGTTTTGGCAATGCCCTGCAATCCGCGTGCGTGGATAAACATAGAGTCGTTGAGGTAGCGTTTGTTCACTGTCCACATGTCTATGAGGCATATCAGGATAAGTCCGCATCCCATGATGCTCGATTTTCTCAGGACGGTCTTTTTCATGAAGAAGGCGTACATGAATATGGTTCCGAGCAGTATGATGAATACAGAGCGCCATGCGTCTGCGCTTAGCATTGCTCCTCGCATGGTGCTGATGCTGTCAAGGATGCTGTTGGCTGTACCCTGGTCGAAATATCCTCTGCCTACATACTGCGCCATCGACGCACGGTCGCTGCTTGAAATGCAGTCGCCAAGAATTGAACTGTGGGCAACGGCGAAGAGTATGCAGATGCCTGCAGTTATGGCGGCGCTCCATGTCAGTCCGCGCATAAGCTGAGGGCGCATCTTTTCGTTGTTTCTTTCATCAACGAATCTCTTCAGCGCAAGCATTGCCAGCATAGGGATGGTAAATTCTGCCACTACGAGGATGGATGAAACTGTGCGGAACTTGGCATACATCGGCACATTGTCGATGAACCAGTTTGTGAACGGCATGAAGTTCTTTCCCCATGACAAGAGTATGGAGAGAACTGTGGCTGCAACCAAAGCCCATTTCAGAGGATTTTTGTTTGGAATGATTATCAGTCCGAGCACGAACAGCATGCATACCAATGCTCCCACATATACGGGACCGCTTGTTCCGGGCTGTTCACCCCAGTATTGGGTGAATGCGCCATATAGTCCTGCACCGCTGAACTGAGGGTTGGCCTTCTTCATGGCAGTGGAGTTGAGCGACAATGGAACAGAGGCTCCGCCGTGGATGTCCGGAATGAGCAGTGACCATGTTTCGCCGATTCCGTAGCTCCATGCAGTGATATAGCTTCTTTCAAGCCCGCTGTCTGTCTGGTCGCCAGGCTTATGTTCCTTCACAAGTTCGCTCTTGCCTCGCATAGTGTCCTTGGAATACTCGTAAGTATGATAAAGGTTCGATAAGTTTAGGCTTATAGCGACGACTGCAGCTGCGACCAATGCGCCGGTGGCCTTGAAGAAACGTGGCATGCGCTTGCTTCTGATGGCATCAATAAGATATGCAATGACCATTAGTATTTCCGGAATGAGGAAATAGTATGTCATCTGCACGTGGTTAGACTTAATCTGAAGAGCTGCAAACAAAGCAGTCAGTACGCCTCCCCACAAATAGCGCCCTTTGTAGCAAAGCACTATTCCTGCAATCATAGGAGGTATGTAAGTGAGTGTGAGCACTTTCCATATATGTCCGGCTGCAATGATGATGAAGAAGTAGCTTGAAAAAGCCCATACTATTGCTCCCAATGCTGACATCCAGTGGCGGAAGTCGAAAGCGCGCAGAAGGATGTAGAATCCGAGCATGGAGATGAATATGTAATATACATAGTTAGGCAGCCATAAGTGGTAAGCGTTTTCAATGAACGACAAAGGTTCTACAGAGTCGTAGCTGGGCGCAATCTGGTATGTTGGCATTCCGCTGAAAAGTGAGTTTATCCAGCGTGGAGTCTCTCCGTCGTTGTCAGCACGATACTTTTCAATCTCCGCGCCTATGCCTGTAGCAGCTCCATGGTCGTGCTGGTCGAGTTTGCGTCCGTCAAATACGGCAGGGTAGAAATATGCCAGCGACACTACGGCAAACATCAGTATGCAGATAATGTCTGGCAGGATTTTTCTAAATTTTGAATTCATGGTTTCTTTTTGAATTGATAATGTTTTATGATTCTATTGTTAACTTTCATT
>JAFTTD010000231.1 GCA_017466965.1 Bacteroidaceae bacterium | reverse complement strand
CTTCCCACTCCACATCATAAGAGTCAAGAAGTTTCTTATACTTATCCTTGATAACAGACATATCAGAGACAAAAACCTCAAGTCCCTTAACCTTTGCAAGTACGGCCGTACCGGCACCACTCTCCGCTGCACCTAAAATCACTATCCTTTTCATTTGCATAAAATCCCTTTGTTTTTACCTGATTTTCAACGTTATGATTGTTATAGCAGCAAGAAGAATTGTAACAATCCAAAAGCGTGTTGTAATCATACTTTCCAATAGAAGCCCATCAGGTTTCTTTATCAAATACTTAAATCCCGGCTGCATCTTATGACGATAATGGTCATGGAACGGCGCTCGCTTAAACACTCTGAGTTTCAGCCCTTTTTTATTACCATGCTTCGCGTATGCCAATTGCAGTATTACCGACAAACTTTCCATAAGGAAAATGCCACATAATATTGGCAGCAACAGTTCCTTATGAATTATCACAGCCGTAACAGCTATCACGCCTCCAATAGCAAGACTACCTGTATCCCCCATGAACACCTTCGCAGGATATGCATTATACCACAAAAATCCTATTAAGGCTCCGACAAACGCACACAGGAACACCAGCACATCTCCTGTTCCTGGAATATACATTACATTCAAATATTCTGCAAACTGTATATGTCCCGAGACATACGCCAGAATACCAAGAGCTATACCTATTATTGCAGAGTTTCCAGCACACATACCATCCATTCCGTCATTCAGGTTAGCACCATTAGACACTGCAGTAATCACGAATGTAGTAACAAGAATGAACAAAATCCATCCACACGCACGTTTGGTCTTACCGTCCTCAATCCAATTAAACACCTCATAATAATCCAAATTATTATTCTTCAGGAACGGCACTGTTGTAACAGTTGATTTTCTTGCCTCACTCATGTGATACACCACCTCCGAATCACCTATTTCACGAGTAACATTCTCACGCACCACAGCTTGAGGGCTTAGCCATAGAGTCACCCCAATAACACACCCAAGAAGCAACTGCCCCAAAAGTTTATATCGAGGAGGCATTCCATCCTTATTTCCAGACAATTTGATTTTATCATCAATGAAGCCCAACAGTCCGAACCACGAAATAGTAACTACAAGAAGTATCATATATATGTTTGTCAAATTCCCAAACAGAAGCGCCGGAATCAGCACAGCTGCAAGAATCACAACACCACCCATTGAGGGTACTCCTTTCTTCTGCACTCCATAAGGATCAATCTCTGCATCTCTTGCTTCCTCTATATGCTTATTACGACGCATGAACCTGATGAAATACTCACCAAGAACCATAGATACAATCAAAGACACAATGAGCGCCATCAATGAGCGGAACGAGAGATAATCAAACATTCCTGCACCTGGCACATGAAGTTCGTCAAGATATTGCGCTAATTCATATAACATAATTATTTATCACTAATAAATTATCAAATAAAAGCTTTTTTCACTTCCTCTTTGTCATCAAAATGATGTTTCACACCATTCACCTCCTGATAATCCTCGTGGCCCTTACCTGCTATCAGGATGACATCTCCTTTTGCAGCCAGCAAGCATGCTGTTTTTATAGCCTCACGACGATCAACGATGGCGATAGTACGACTCCTCTGCTCGTCGTCTAATCCGGCAAGCATATCATTTATTATGTCCTGTGGATTTTCAAACCGAGGATTGTCACTTGTGATGATAACCCTATCACTCAGTCGAGCAGCCTCTTTGGCCATCAGCGGGCGCTTGCCCTTGTCACGATTGCCACCTGCTCCACAAACAGTTATAACCTTGCCGGCACCATTAACACCAACATTAACACTTTGAACTCCCCGAATTGCCTTAAGAACATTTTCCAACGCATCCGGAGTATGAGCATAATCAACTATGGCTGTGTAACCTGATGGAGAACGAAGCGTTTCAAATCTT
>JAFTTD010000020.1 GCA_017466965.1 Bacteroidaceae bacterium | reverse complement strand
GAACTTAGCAAATGGCTGTCGTGGAGGGATGTCAAAGAAGTTGAGGCCGAAGGTGCAGCAATTGATTATGCATCAATATGCACATTCAAAGATAACTTCTATGGTTTGAGTAAAGATGGATATATATTCAAATCAATAGGTGAAGACAGAGGTGAAGTTTGGACGAAAGTTTCAGACAGACAGTTTGAACGTCTTTTAGGAGGTGATGGAATTTATCTCTATGCATCAGACGGTGAAACCATCATGGCGACCAAAGATGTGGAAAATTGGGAAGCAGACAGCAATGTGGATATGGACATGCTTCCAGAGTATCCTGTGACAATGATTTCTTTCAACTCGCGCACAAATTCAAATTTGCATACAACAGTCATGGGTGGCCTTTCTGTAAATAATTCAGACAATGCAGTCGTTTGGTATAAAATATCATCAGACGACCCTACAAGTAACCAGCATTGGCAGTATATGCAGATTACAGAAGAGAACAGCAATGGATGTCCACGATTGGAGAATATAAATTTCATTCGTTATGACAATTGCCTGTGGGCTATGGGAGGAAAGAATCTTTCTGATGATGCATCTGTGCCATACGAATGTTTTTACCGTTCGTATGACAATGGCCTGACATGGCGAAAAGTAAATGAAAAAGTTGCACTTCCGCAAAATTTTGTTGGCAGTGATTTGCCGGCAAGCATTGTGGTATATGGCAAGGAATTAGTTCTGCTGCAGAGCGGAGGGCATTTGTGGAGCGGAGAGATTAGCAGTGCTGTTGAATGACATGAATATCATTTCCTACAGAATGAAGGACATACTGCAACGCATATTGTTTTTAATGACAGCTCTCAATTTGAGCATGGTTTCTGCTAAAGGGCAGGAGCTTGAATACAAAATGGAGCTTGGAGCAATGGCTGGTCCTTGTTTCTATATGGGTGATGCCAACTATTCTGGATTATACAAAAATATGGGGTTGGGCGGAGGTTTGATGGCACGTTACAACTTGAATCCAAGAATGTCGCTGAAGTTTGATCTTGCCTACGGTAAAATATCAGGCGATGCGTCAAAATTGGAAAACAAATATCCGGAAATTGATGGACAGGTATGGGATTTCAATGAATCTGTAATAGACATTGGATGTCAATATGAAATTAGTTTCTGGGGATTCGGAACAGGTGGGGGCTACAAGGGAACAAAGAGATTGACACCATACATTCAGGTTGGCTTTGGCTTCACATACTGCAATAGCGTGTTTACAGCGAACATCCCATTGGGTGTAGGAATAAAATATAAACTAAAGGAGAGGGTTAATGTCGGAATGGACTGGACTATGCGTTTTAGTATGCACGATGGACTTGACGGCATATCTGACCCTTATAGTATAAAAGGAGGATTTCTCAAAAACAAGGATTCGTATTCATTTACGATGTTCTACATCTCATACGATTTGTTCCCTAAATTGAGAAAGTGCAACAATGAATGAGGGTTGTTCTTCCAAGAATGTGTAATTAAACTTAATGACAAAAATATTAGTCAGAACATATTATGTATAAAGAACTGGTTGACCGTGAAAGAACTCCGCGCCATATCGCGATCATAATGGATGGCAACGGAAGATGGGCGAAAGCTCGTGGTATGGAAAGAAGTATGGGACACCAAGCCGGTGCCCAAACAGTTCATGACATCATGGAGACTGCCGTGAAATTGGGAGTGGAATACTTTACTTTATATACTTTTTCAACGGAAAACTGGAACAGACCGGTAGAAGAAGTTTCAGCATTGATGGCTCTGCTTCTGAAAAATCTTGAAGAGGAGCTTTTTATGAAGAAAAACTGTCGTTTCCGTACCATAGGTGATATTGACAGGCTTCCGGAAGTTGTAAGAGACGCAGTCAGGGCTTTGGAAGAAAAAACCAAGAACAATACTTCCACTTGCATGGTTTTGGCTTTGAGCTACTCTTCAAAATGGGAAATAACAGAAGCGGTGAAGGCCATTGCGTCAAAAGTGGAAAAGGGTGAAATGAAAGCAGAGGAAATAACAGAAACAGTCATTGACAGTCATCTGAATACATTTTTCATGCCTGAGCCTGAACTTATGATACGTACAGGAGGGGAAGAAAGGCTCAGCAACTTCCTTCTGTGGCAATCTGCATATACAGAATTTTACTTTACAGATACATATTGGCCTGACTTTACAGAGGAAGATCTTTGCAAAGCCATTTACGATTATCAAAACCGTCAGAGAAGATTTGGCAAGACTGGTGAGCAGGTAGAGGCAAAGCCTGAATAATAACTTGATAATCAATTATTCATTAACAATAACGCGAACGGACAACTATTTATAAATGAAGAATATAAGAATAATCCTTATGATTGTCATGGCGCTTGTCGCTTTGACAAAGGGATACGCACAAGAAAAGACTGATAAGCCTGCAGTTATATATGGCCAGCCAAGAACTGTGGAAATTGGAGGCATGAAAGTTGTAGGTGTCAGCAATATTGAAGATTATGCACTTTTAAGTATATCAGGCCTCTCTATTGGTCAGCAAATAAAGTTGCCAGGTGATGATATAACCAATGCAGTGAAACGTTATTGGAAGCATGGCTTGTTCTCTTCTGTGAAAATAGAAGCAGACAGTAT
>JAFTTD010000230.1 GCA_017466965.1 Bacteroidaceae bacterium | reverse complement strand
GTAGGGATACCGAAACGATACCCTGTTTTGCTTATAATAACACTTACGAAAATAAGAATAGAACCTGCAAGCAGGATGTTTTCGGCTATAATATTCATATATTAATGATTCTTATATGGGGGTATATATTTAATCTTTTGCAAAGATAAGAAATATAATGATGTTTTTGTCTGAAACATCCAATTACTTTTTTATAATTGCATGATTAACAGGTAAAAAACATAATCATTTATAGGGAGCCAATAGTTTTTATGGTTTTTAATAGCTTTCCGGTAAGATTTTCATCAGATTGAAATTAACGCAGGCTCATTTAATTGCAAACGTAGGCTCGTTTTGATTTTAACGGACTTGTGATACAAGTGGTAACATTGTTTGGATATTATAAAAAAATACTCAAGTGGACACTGTTACGCATCTGCTTGAGTATTTCTTATTTGTTTGTAGTGGAAGCCCACCTTTATCTTTCGATTGTCTGGTCGCGGTCAGGGCCTACGCTGACGATGGCGATAGGTGTCTCAAGTTCCTTTTCAAGGAATGCGATGTAGTCCTTGAATGCCTGTGGGAATTCAGCTTCTGACTTTATTTTTGTGAGGTCTTGGTTCCATCCTGGCATTTCTACATATACAGGCTCTATTCCTTCATTGATGTCGTATGGGAAGTAGTCTATCTGTTCGCCGTTCTGCTTGTATGCCACGCATGCCTTGATGGTCTTGAATGTGTCGAGCACGTCGCTCTTCATCATTATTAGTTTTGTAACTCCACTCACCATTATGGCGTATTTGAGGGCTACAAGGTCTATCCATCCGCAACGACGCTCGCGTCCTGTTACGGCTCCGTACTCATGACCGATGTCACGAATCTTTGCTCCTGTCTCGTCAAAAAGCTCTGTAGGGAATGGACCTGCGCCTACACGTGTGCAGTATGCTTTGATGATACCGTAAACTTCTCCTATGCGGTTTGGACCTATTCCGAGTCCGGTGCAGGCACCTGCGCAGAGTGTGTTTGATGATGTTACAAACGGATATGAACCGAAGTCAACGTCAAGCATTGTGCCTTGTGCTCCTTCGCAAAGCACTGATTTGCCTTCTTTTAGGTATCCGTTCACTTCATGTTCGCTGTCAACAAGCTGGAACTGCTTGAGGTATTCAATGCCTTCAAGCCATTTTTTTTCTACTTCTGTGATGTCGTAGTCTGTATAGTTGAGAGCGCGGAGTGTCTCTTCGTGGCGCGCCTTGTGTGCGGCATATTTTTCTTCAAAATTATGCAGTATGTCGCCAACTCTCAAGCCTGTGCGGCTTATTTTGTCTGTGTATGTAGGTCCGATACCTTTTCCGGTTGTTCCCACTTTGTCTTTTCCTTTGGCAGCCTCGTATGCGGCGTCAAGAAGACGATGTGTAGGCATTATGAGATGTGCCTTTTTGGAAATGTGGAGTCGGCTTTTCAGCTCATGTCCTGACTTTTCCAAATCTTTAGCCTCGTCCATGAACAGGTCTGGTGCAAGAACCACTCCATTTCCGATTATATTTACTTTGTCTCCCTGGAAAATGCCTGACGGGATGGAACGGAGTACATACTTTTGTCCTTCGAACTCAAGAGTATGGCCTGCGTTAGGTCCTCCCTGGAATCGTGCTATGACATCGTAACGGGGTGTAAGTACGTCAACGACTTTTCCTTTTCCTTCGTCGCCCCACTGAAGACCTAAAAGTACATCTGCTTTCATAAGATGATGGTTTATGATGATTTATTATTGTTATGTCTCGCTTTTGCTTTTGATTTAGCCTGCTTTATACTTTCTTCCTTTTTCTGGTTGTTCTCTCTCTTTTTTCGCTTCTTCGTCATCTGCGCAGAGCAAACTCCGCAGATTCCATAGATGCATAATGAAGAGTATTTCATTCGGTAACGATAGTATTTCACTTCGTTGATAGCCTTGCTTATGCTTTCGTTTGTGAATTCCTTCACTTTGCCGCAATTGTTGCATACATAGTGATAATGAGGCTCATATCCGTAGCATCTTTCAAATTCCTCTGCAACTCCGAAATGATGTATTATGATAAGTCCGGCTTTGTTGAACAACTGGAGATTGTTGTAAATGGTGGCTTTGCTGACACGGAACTCCTTGTTCAGAATATCGTAAATGCTTTCTACTGTGAAATGACGTCCTTCATTATAGATTGTGTCAAGTATGGCATATCTTTCAGGTGTCTTTCTCTGGAAGTTTGTTTCCAGATACTGTGTCAGCATCACTTTTACCTCTGCCTTTATCTGTTCTTTGTACGATTCGGAACTGTCTGATTTTCGGCTCTTTTTCTCCATGCTGCTTCAATAGTGCTACAAATTTATTATTTTTCTTTTTCAGAGGCAAATAAAAGTGAAACTTTTGTGTTTAATAGCGAATAAATCAGGTGGCTTTATCCTCTGAAGATGTTGAGCGCACGTCTTGCGGCATTGCGCAAGTGAGGGTTGTCGCTGGAGAGTGCTGTGGTCGCCTGGTCGGTAAACTCGTCAGCGGAACGCTCGCTGAGCGCTGATTGTCTGAACAGGTGGCACAGAGTGTAATATCCGCATATTTGTATCATCTCGTTGTCCTGAGCAATCCACTCGAACGCTTTGGTGGAAGCGTAGTCCATGTGTCGGAACAGGTTGATGCTTGCTAATTGCGCCATCTCCACAGTGCGTATGCTTTCAACCCATATGTCTGCAATTTCGGGAAGGAAACTTTCTTTGGGCTGAAGCAATGTGGCAAGTATTTTGCATTCTCTGACTTCTTCTTTCCAAAGCTGTTGGGCAAGCTCGTGGTCAGGGGCAAAGTCTGCCGCTATGGCTTGAATACGAGGCAATTCGACTCCGAAATTGACTCTGTATTCAAGTCCGTCGCGTCTCATGGCAGAAGATGCCACTCCGTTCATGCTTGTTCGGAGCTCTTTCTTTATGTCAATGATGCGTTGCTTGGTTTCTTCTGTCATTGTTTCTGTTTGTTATTCATTTACAGAAGGTAATGAAGAGTAGTCGCGTCCGTAGCGGAGCATTTGTTCTGCATATCCTTCGGTATAGTCAATGGTAACGTCTGTGATTTCGCCAGATGCATCTTTGACTGCTGTATATACAGGATTGATGAATCCTTTGTATGGTGCAAGGTCAAGACGAGCATAGCGTTCAAGGATTTCTTTGTGAAGAGTCTGGTCTATCTTCACACCGTAACCTTCAACAAGTGCTTGTGCAGCGGCATAGTCACCCGTACTCTTGATGCGCTGTACTTCTGCAAGGAGTTTGCCGAATAGTTCGCGAAGTTTCTCATAATCATTGACTTTGACAAATGTTTTGCCGTCACGTGTTATGAGTTCCACTACATTGTCAGCCTTGCCTTGCTCCATAGCCCAGTTTGCTATGATGGCTCTGTTGCGCATGTGCGCTTCTTCAATGTCGTTTCCAAGATTGATTCGTACAAGCTGTGTCATCAGACCATTCATCATGTAGCTGTAGTATTGAGCCTTGTAAGCCTCTTTGTTAGGAGTAAGACCGAGTTCAACAAGTTTGTCGTCAGCGAGGTAATAAAGTCCGAACAAGTCGGCGCGAGCCTCTTCAATAGTAGAACCATACGCTTTCAGACTGTCAGAGCTTACTCCTGGGAGCAGCTTGCCAGAACCGTGTCCAAGACATTCGTGAAGGTCTGTATGAAGATTGTCTGTAATGTCGGCATATTTGTCAAGCAAGTCTATCTCCTCCTGGCTATAGATGAATTCCTCTCTGAAGCCATTGCCAGCGGCAGATTTGCTGTAAGCATCTGTAAGGTTGCCGATAGTGACAGACTTGGAACCGTGTTCCTTGCGAACCCAGTCTGAATTTGGGAGATTGATACCAATAGCGGTAGATGGATAAAGGTCACCACCAAGTATTGCTGCAGTAATAACTTTAGCAGTAATGCCCTTTACGCTTTCTTTCTTGAATTGGTCATCTACAGGCGAGTTGTCCTCAAACCACTGTGCGTTCTGGCTGAGAGTTTCTGTTCGTTTTGTAGCTTCAAGGTCTTTGAAGTTTACGATTGATTCCCAGCTGCTTTTCATGCCGAGCGGATCACCGTAGCTTTCAGTGAATCCGTTAACAAAATCCACAAGTGGATCTGTGTTGTTAACCCAAAGGATTGTGTAGTCATCAAAAGTCTTCAGGCATCCAGT
>JAFTTD010000229.1 GCA_017466965.1 Bacteroidaceae bacterium | reverse complement strand
TATGGTGAAGGTACATTGTCGCTCACAGGTGCAAGCGAAGGAAAAATCAATGTCCACGAGGGTACGGTGATGTTCAACAATACGTCTGTTGCTACAACAACAGGTGCGGTGACTGTCAACGATGGTGCAATGATTGCAGGAGCGGGAAAAGTAAATTCCGTTACGGTTAATAAAGGCGGAATTATCGGAGCCAGCAAATCCACTGTAAATATCGGAAAACTCACAGTGCTGGGAAATTTAACGGTTAAATCAGGAGGTATAATAAGGGTGAGAGTCCGCGGAACTAATGCACGGCACGATGAGTTTGTGGTGTCGGGACAGGTCAATCTCACTTCTCCTGTATTCCGTATGGAACACCTGACCGGAGAGTTCTCAGAGGGCGATGAAATAGAAGTGTTTACGGGTAATGGAAAAATCTCTATTGCCGGAGAACCGCAGTTTGTGCCATCGGTGCCAAAGCCAGGCTATTTGTGGGATTGCTCAACTCTTGAATCAGATGGTGTCATACGTGTTGTGCCCGACCCTGTCGGCATAGGAGGAATAGAAACAGACGAGAATACAGACAGCGAAGTGTATGATCTTACAGGACGTAAGCTCAACAAGGTTGGCAGTAAGGGAATATACATTGTAAATGGTAAGAAAGTAATTGTCAGATGAGTTCTGCAATAAAAAAACTTACATTCTTGTAACCAACCTGAATAATTCAAAAAAAACTTGAAATGAGAAAGCTATTATTTGCATTTATGACATTCTTGGCGTGTGATACATACGCTCAAAGGAGCAATTATAATTTTGACAGTGACTGGCAATATACGTTTGAAGGAAAGAGCCATAAGGCAACTCTCCCTCGAGCTTTCAACGAAGACTATGCGTATAGGGTGGCTATTGACAAACTTCCGGACGACACAGTGCGTTATGTGAAAACTTTTCGTTTGCCAAAATCAGCAAAGGGCAAAAAGGTTTTTGTGGAATTTGAAGGGGCGCGCCAAGGGGCAACCGTGTGGATAAACGGCCATAAGGTGGGCATGAGCGAAAACGGCGTAATGGCATTCGGCTTTGACCTCACACCTTTCATAGAGTATAAGAAAGAGAACACGCTTGAAGTTCTTACAGACAACGACTGGAATTACCATGAGCAGGAACATGCCGAGCATAGTCCATACCAGTGGAACAACAAGAATTTTAATGCAAACTATGGAGGTCTTCCTAAGCATGTACGCCTCCATGTCACCGACAAATTATATCAGACCTTGCCGCTCTATTCTAATCTCGGAACAACTGGTGTCTATGTATTTGCCAGAGACATAGATGTAGATAATCGGGCAGCCGAGGTTGTGGCTCAGTCAGAAGTAAGAAATGAGACGGGCAAGGATATGTGCGTGGACTATGAAGTGGAGGTTATTGACAATGAAGGCAAGAGCATAGCCACATTCTGCACAAGGAACCATACGATAACAGCAGGGCACACCGTGACGCTTACTGCTTCCAGCCGTTTGGACGGACTCCATTTCTGGAGCTGGGGCTATGGCTATTTGTATAATGTGAAGACAAGGCTCATGGCGAAGGGCAAGTGCATTGATGAGGTTCAGACACGCACGGGATTCCGAAAGACCGAGTTTGGCAACGGACTGTTCAAACTCAACGACAGAGTCCTCATGGTGCACGGCTATGCACAGCGCACAAGCAACGAGTGGCCGGGAGTGGGGATGAGTGTGCCTGCATGGCTCAGCGACTATTCCAATGCAGAGATGGTGAAGTCTGGAGGCAATCTTGTCAGATGGATGCATGTAACCCCATGGAAGCAAGACGTTGAATCTTGCGACAGGGTAGGGCTGATTCAGGCGATGCCTGCAGGCGATGCAGAAAAAGATGTTGAAGGACGCCGTTGGGAACATCGCGTTGCGCTGATGCGAGATGCCATTATCTACAACCGCAACAATCCGAGCATCATATTCTATGAGTGTGGAAACGAGAACATATCAGAAGCCCACATGGCAGAGATGAAACAGATACGCGACCTTTACGACCCTCATGGCGGACGTGCCATTGGCAGCCGCGAAATGCTTGGAAGCAAAGTGTCTGAGTACGGAGGCGAAATGCTGTATATCAACAAGAGTGGCGGACAGCCTCTTTGGGCTATGGAGTACTGCCGCGACGAAGGGCTGAGACGCTATTGGGACGACTGGAGCTATCCTTACCACAAGAGTGGCGACGGCCCGCTGTATAAGAATGCCGACGCATCGGCATATAACCACAATCAGGACCAACTTGCCGTTGAGCACATACGCCGTTGGTACGACTATTGGCTTGTGCGTCCAGGCATGGGCAAGCGTGTCAGCTCCGGAGGCGTCAAGATAATCTTCTCCGATACCAATACGCATTTCCGTGGAGAGTCAAACTATCGCACCAGTGGAGTGACCGATGCAATGCGTCTGCCAAAGGATTCATACTATGCCCATCAAGTCATGTGGAACGGGTGGGTACTTCCTGAAACGCCCCAGACCTACATCATGGGCCATTGGAACTACCCTGACAATACGGTGAAGCCCGTCTATGTTGTCTCCAATTCCCCAAAGGTGGAACTCTTCCTCAACGGCAAGTCCTTGGGCGAAGGGCGCAAGTCGTACGACTTCCTCTTCACCTTCGAATCCGTGGCATACGAGCCAGGTGAGCTGCGTGCAGTCTCTAAGGACGAAAACGGAGTGCGCCAGTCTGAATACGTTCTCCGCACTGTTGGCGAGGCGGCATCCCTGCGCCTCTCCCTTATGACGGCTCCCGACGGGATGAGGGCCGACGGCGCCGACATGGCACTCGTTACATTCGAAGTGGTGGACAAGGATGGTAACCGCTGTCCGCTCGACAACAGGAAAGTAGCCTTCACTCTTGAGGGTCCGGCCGAATGGCGAGGCGGATTGGCAAAAGGTGAGGGCAACTGTGTGCTGTCGCGCGAACTGCCGGTAGAGTGCGGAGTGAACAGGGCATTGTTGCGCAGCACCACAACATCGGGAACCATACGCCTCACAGCGCAGGCAGAAGGCCTTCCGCCTCAGACCATCGAGTGGGAGAGCCATCCGGTGGAAGTTAACGGCGGACTTAGCCTTCAGCATCAGCGCGACATACTCCCATGTTACCTGGAGCGAGGAGAAACACCTGCAACACCGTCGTACTACGACCTCAAGCATACTATTCCTGTGCAGAAAGTAATAGAGTATTCCAAAGTGACAGACGACCCAAGTATTCATCCGAGCACAGACGACAATGAAGAGACCGAATGGAAGAACGACGGGACAAACCGCACGTCATGGATAGCATATCAGTTCAATTCCCCTCAGCCGCTTGATGAAATATCAATAAAGTTCACAGGGTGGCGACGCAGAAGCTATCCGATAGAAATCATAGCGGACGATAAAATCATTTGGAGCGGGAACACCGAAATGTCGTTAGGCTATGTCCATCTGAAGGTGGAGCCCGTAATTGCGTCAAAAGTGACAATCCGCCTCAAGGGAACAGCCACAGAGAGCGATGCCTTCGGTCAGATAACGGAACTTACAGCTCCGGTGGCCAACGAACTTGACCTGTACAAAGCGAAGAACGGCGACAAAGTAAGAAGCGAGCTCCGAATTGTGGAAATAGATTTTTTGACTTCTTGTCACAAAAATAACAAATGACAAAATAACAACCATTTATATATGATAATGGATTTGCGCACCTATGAATATGATTGATTTTTCTCATTTCTCAATTCGGCAGTAGCATCACTTTTTCATCTCCACAGAAAGATAATATCATCACCGCAGAGGCATAACCGCTTCTGCGGTAGCTGTTTATCCCCAATTGCAAAAATGTTGTTTTGTTATTTTGAGTTTGCTAATTGAGGTTATAAGGCTTCGTTTAAGTTTTTGAGTCTGATTTTAAGTTTTTGAGTTCGTGAGTTTTTAAGTTTTTAAGTTTTTAAGTTATCAATGCCACCCAATGGTGTTGTCTTAACTCCCTTTTAAGGTTATAAGGTTTTGAGGTTATGAGGTAGGCTATCCTAATTCATAATTCATAATTAAAAACTTAACTTCTTAATTCCTAAAAAATATCCTTTCCTCCTCGATACACCTTTCTTTTTATTTTCTCCACCATCTCAGGCGTGCTAATCCTCGTTCCATTGTCATAGAGCATCAGTCGTAGTTCCACGCCTGGCACAACACCGTACGACGGTTGTATGTATTTGTCCGGTAATTGCCTGAATCCGAGCCTTTCGTAAAATCTTATACGTCTTTGTGCAAGTGTGCAAGTGGGCAGTTCAGCTTCGAGCACTACCGGAACATCCTTGCTCTCTATGAAAGAATGCATGATGCTGCCTCCTGTCCCCTTGTTTCTTCCCTCTGGAGCAACTGCCAGGTATTCAATGTAGGTGAAACTTTCACCCTCCTCCGTACTTAAATCCCAGTAGCATAATATGGCTTTCACCATGTTGCTGTCTTCGCCTGAGACATATACGTTGCAATGGAACAGAGGCTCTTCACGGATGAGGCTCTCCATCCATTCGATAGGTCGGCGTTCCTCCTCAGGAAACGAGTGCATGAATATGTCTGCGAACTGTCCGTAAAGGTTGCTGTCCGTAGAAGTCAGTCTTATGGCCATGACTTCTGTTTCCGTCTCCTCGTCGTAAATGGAGTTGAACAGCCTTCTCAGCTCCTCACCGTTGCTGATTGTTCTTCTCAGTTCTTCAAGCCTTGCCCTGTTGGGCGAATCGTCAAGCCAGAGCTTCAAGTATCCGCCTTCGGCGTACTTTTCCTGAAGATGGCTTGTGAACCTCCTAAAATGGAACTCCTTGTCTCTTTCTGCATGAGCGGTTAACCCATACTGCACCGTTCGCCTCAGCACGCTCATGGTGTCCACGTCCCTGTCAGCCTCCGCCACTATCATGCCGTATATGGAGCGGGGCGCATGGCTGGCTGAAGCGCGATGGTCTTCTACTGCCTCCTTCATCACCTGGCACTCCTCTTCGCTGAACCAGCGTCTCAGGTTTGCGTCAGCCATGACGATTTCGCCCGATGCGATATGGTGCGTACGCCTGTCTCTGCAAAGGCCCAAGTCATGATAGGCGGCAATGGCATACACCATGTTGATGTTCGCCACCTTGCAGCTCCTGCCCATGACGATGCTGTCCGCTATAACCTTGTCAGCATGAAGACGGTTGTGAGCCTTGTCGAAACTGTCATATTTAGGCAGAATCTCCCTTTCTATGTATTCTGCCAAAGATTCGTCTATCATAATCATATCAATATGTACCTTTTTTGTTTTCATTGCAAAGTTATGGGAAAAAATTATATTTGAAAGCTTGCAAAGGCAACAAAGGTGGAATTGCCGGAAGAATCGGCGTCCCCCCAAAAAAAAATATATATATCATGGGGATGAGCCTGCGCTTTTTCATCGGCGAGCCTGCATTCTATATAAAACGAGCCCTCGTTTT
>JAFTTD010000019.1 GCA_017466965.1 Bacteroidaceae bacterium | reverse complement strand
TATCCTAAGGACAATACGCCGGGATGCACTGCGGAGGCTTGCAGTCTGCGCGACAACTATGCGGAACTGAAGTCGAAGGGTTATGAAATAGTAGGAGTGAGCACTGACAGCACCGCTTCGCACAACAAGTTCATTGCAAAGCATGAACTGCCGTTTACTCTCATTGCCGACACTGACAAAAAGCTTGTGGAGGAAATGGGTGTCTGGGGAGAAAAGTCGATGTGCGGACGCAAGTATATGGGAACTTTGCGCACTACGTTCATATTGAATGAAGAAGGCGTGGTAGAAAAGATTTTCTTTCCTAAAGAGGTAAAGACGAAAGTTCATGCTGAACAGATTTTGGAGTATATAGGATGATTTGGGTGAGGCAAGATTCACCGTGAATCTCTCCCTTCCCAAAAAACTCTATTCTTTTACCGTTTTGCGTTCACTTTCGTTTCTTTGTTGTATCTTTGTCATAAAATAAATATTTGAAATAATAATCTTAACATATGATAAATACACACACGATGAAAATTAAGAATTTGTTTTATGCTCTTGCAGGCCTGGCGGCATTCGGCTGTGCCGGAAATGAGTCTGATTTGCCAGAAGTGAAATATAGTGAAGAACCTGCTGTTCTGAAGGGTAAAATAGAATGTTCTCCTGATTCTGTAGAAAAGCTGTCTTTGCTCTATAAGGATGTGTTCAGCAGCGGAAGTGTCACCAAGGAAATAGAGGTGGATGAGAATGGCAACTTTGAAGTTAGCGTGCCGGTTCTCTACTCTCAGACTGTATCCTTGTCTGCAGGTGAGGGCAAATCAGGCAAATTCGTTATGGTGCCAGGCGAAACAGCTGAAGTGGTGCTGACTGCATCTGAAGGTGAGGGCCTGGTGTATGACTTTGATGGCTATCTGTCGGACTTCAATGACGACATGGCTAAGTATTACATGGAATTTCATCCTTCTAAGCTGTACAAAGAAATGTTGAGCGGCAGCCTTGACACTCTTAAGGGTAAGGACGTGAATGCTTACAAGGAATATCTTAAGGGTATTTATGACGAGGCTGTGCAGAAGGTCAATTCAGAGGAGGATGTGTGTGAGGCATTCAAGAAGTATGCTTCGGTAAACTATAATGTGCAATACGGCATTATGCTCATGATGCACAAGCTTATTCTAAACATAGCTAATGATACAACTCTGGAGTATGAACTCCCTGAGACATATTATGCAGACTATATAGCAGCAAACCCTTTGGCTGAGAATTCGTTGCTTTATAGTGACTTCAGCGGGGCTCTTGACTATTATGTGAACTATTTCTCTAAGGCGATGAAGACTGAATTTACTTATCCGCAGTCTTATTCACAGCTTGCAAAGGTGAACAAGTATCTTGTCTCGTTCGAGGACTACAAGCCTCTTACTAAAGAGGAGGTTGCGGCGGCTAAAGACAGTATTCCGGCATTTGCAGCACTCCTGGAGAAGAAGAATGCGGAACTCATTGCAACCATCGAGGCAAACAAGAGCAAGGGAGGATATAAGGTTAAGGAAATTGACGAGAACCTTGC
>JAFTTD010000228.1 GCA_017466965.1 Bacteroidaceae bacterium | reverse complement strand
TTTTGCTCCACCTCCACTGAGAACTACGGCTATCTTGGGATTCTTTTTGTATGATGCAGTTTTGTAATCCTTGTTTGTGGCTGTATTGACAATATCGCATTCGGAAGTGAATGCGTTTATTTTTGAGGATATTAAAAACAAGGTAAAGTATCTGAGTATTTTTTTCATTAGTTCAGTAATTGTTTCTTAGTTACCTTTTTAAGTTCTTGTAATTATCCTTATTGGGGAAAGTTCCTCAGCTGTTTGGGTAGAATAAAAGCACGGACAAGGCGTAAGCCTGTAAGTCCGTGCTTTCGTCTCAGGTGTATATGAGAAAATGCCGCTTGTTTTACTTCAGTTTTTCCTGTATAGCCTTGCTTTCTGCTTCATAACCAGGCTTGTTGAGCAACGCGAACATATTTCTCTTGTATGCTTCAACGCCAGGCTGGTTGAATGGGTTCACTTCAAGAAGCAAACCGCTGATTCCGCATCCTTTCTCAAAGAAATAGATGAGCTGTCCGAGGTTATACTCGTCAAGCTTGTCAATGCTGATGCGCATATTTGGCACACCTCCGTCAACGTGGGCGAGCTGTGTTCCAAGTTCAGCCATGTGGTTCACTTCGTCTATGCGTTTGCCTGCAAGGAAGTTCAAGCCATCAAGGTTTTCCTCGTCGCTTGGTACTTCAAGCTTTGTGTTAGGTGTTTCTACAGAAATAACAGTCTCGAAAATAGTGCGTTCGCCTTCCTGAATCCACTGTCCCATAGAATGGAGGTCGGTAGAGAAATCTACTGCTGCTGTGAATATTCCCTTTCCGTCCTTGCCTTCACTTTCACCGTAAAGCTGTTTCCACCATTCGTTCATGTAATGGAGCTTTGGCTGATAGTTCACAAGGATTTCAATCTTCTTGCCGCTTTCATAGAGCGCGTTTCTTACGGCTGCATATACAGCTGCTGGGTTTTCAAGATATGGAGTATCGATTGAAGTTTCCTTTTCCATGTCCTGTGCGCCCTTTACAATCTGTTCAATGTTGAATCCTGCGCATGCAATAGGGAGCAAACCTACAGGAGTCAATACAGAGAAGCGTCCGCCAACATTGTCCGGAATGACGAATGTTTTGTAACCTTCCTTGTCTGCTGTGCTGCGTGCAGCACCTTTCTTTGCATCTGTTATAGCTACAATGACTTTCTTTGCCATTTCTTTGCCCATCTGTTCTTCACATAGTTTTTTCATTAGACGGAAAGTTATGGCTGTTTCTGTTGTTGTACCGGCCTTGGAGATGTTGAGGACACCGAACTTCTTGCCCTTCAAATAGCCGATAAGTTCAGACAGATAGTCTTCTCCTATGTTGTTTCCAGCAAACAGTATTCTTGGGCTATTGCTTGGCTTGAGCCATGAGAAGCTGTCGCTAAGTGCTTCAATGACTGCACGTGCTCCGAGATAGCTGCCTCCGATACCTGCTACAACGATTGCTTCACAGTTTTCACGGAGAACTTCTGCTGTTTCATTTATTTCATCAATAAATTCTTTTGTTATTGATGATGGAAGATGGAGCCATCCTAAAAAATCATTACCTGGGCAAGTAGCGTTTTCAAGCGCTTCCATTGCTCTTTTTACCTTTGGTTCAAAATTGTTAACAGCGTCTGTGCTAAGAAATTGCGCTGCCTTGTTAATGTAAAGTTTCATTTATTTATTGAGTTTGTTTATGTGTTCTTGTGCAAATATAGCAGTATTATAAATATGTGTATTCTGTTTCTTATCTGAATGCGTCAGATAAAATCTTAATTTCTACTCTTGGAGCAATTTTTTGGTACAGTATGTTATATACGGCATCAAGGATTGGCATATTTACGTGATAACGCTTGTTTATTTCTTTCATGCAGTTCGTGCCGTAATAGCCCTCTGCAATCATTTCCATTTCCAATTGTGCTGTTTTGACAGAATAGCCTTGGCCAATCATTGTTCCAAACACTCTGTTTCGAGAGAAGTTTGAGTACATTGTCACAAGCAAGTCGCCAAGATATGCGGAGTTGGATATACGGCGTTCTCCTGGCTCTATGGTCTGGAGCAGCCTGTCCATCTCTTGTACTGCGTTTGCTACGAGCACAGCCTGGAAGTTGTCTCCAAGTTTCAGGCCATGACAGATGCCTGCAGCTATGGCATAAACGTTTTTAAGTACGGAACTGTATTCTATGCCTTCAATGTCAGTGCTTACAGAAGTCTTGACGTATTTAGAGGACAAAAGGTCTGCAACAATGTCTGCGTTCTCTATATTGCGGCATCCAACTGTCAGATAACACAGGCGGTCAAGTGCCACTTCCTCCGCATGTGAAGGCCCGCCAATTGTCGCCACCTGGTCTTCCGGTACGTTATATACTTTCTGGAAGTAGCGTGAAATGGTAACATTGTCATCAGGTACAATACCCTTGATGGCGGTCACTACAAGTTTTTCCCTCAAGCTTGTTTTTAGCTTTTTGAGATGGCTTTTCACGTATGGTGATGGTGTAACGAATATGAGTGTGTCTGAACATTTTACTATTTCGTTAATGTCAGACGAGAAGTTTATCCTGTCAGTGTCGAAATGAAGTCCTGTAAGGTAAGCCGGATTGTGTCCTAAGCGTTTGAATTCCTCTATTCGGTCATCTCGGCGCATGTACCAGTTTATTTTCTCTTCGTTACAGAGTACAATTTTGGCAATGGCTGTAGCCCAGCTACCGCCTCCCATGATTGCTACTCGTCCACAACTCTTGAATTGCATAAGCGTAAGTTTAAGTTTTTGTCCTTAAAGTTTATGAGTAGTAAGTTCTTGAGTTCCGGAATCTGAAAACTTTACTGAAAAAACTTACAAACTCAGAAACTCAAGTTCTGTAAAACTCAATTTATTCTCGCAATGATAGCGTTGAGTTCGTCAACTGAAGGTTTCTGAATGTCAAGCTTGTACTTCTTTATAATTTCTCCTATTTGCTGCTGAATTTTCTGTGCGTTTCCTCCTTCAAGGTCGCTAACCATATTGTAGCCTGCTTTCTGAAGCACAGGTACTATCTCTTCTGTAAATCCTATTTCTGTGTATTTTGAAACAGGATCTTTAGGAGCCTTCTTTTCTGGCTTCATCTGTGGGAAGAACAGCACTTCCTGTATTGTTGTCTGTCCTGTCATGAGCATTACAAGACGGTCTATTCCGATTCCGATTCCAGATGTCGGAGGCATACCGTACTGAAGTGCGCGGAGGAAATCCTGGTCTATAATCATCGCTTCGTCGTCGCCCTTGTCTGCAAGTCGCATCTGTTCCTTGAATCGTTCTTCCTGGTCGATAGGGTCGTTAAGCTCTGAATAAGCAGTGGCTAATTCTTTTCCATGTACCATCAACGCGAAGCGTTCTGTAAGTCCTGGCTTTGAACGGTGCATCTTTGTGAGTGGAGACATTTCCACCGGATAGTCAGTGATGAATGTAGGCTGGATGAAATCACCTTCGCAGAATTCTCCGAATATCTCGTCTATAAGCTTGCCTTTGCCCATTGTGTCGTCTATTTCCATGTTGAGCTTTTTGCAAACTTCTCTGATTTCATCTTCACTCATGCCGCTGAGGTCATAGCCGGTCTTTTCTTTGATGGCGTCAAGTATAGGCAGACGGCGGTATGGAGCCTTGAATGAAATGGTTTTGCCGTCAACCACTGTTTCTGTTGAACCGTTGACTGCTATGCAGATTGTTTCAAGCAGTTTTTCTGTGAACGACATCATCCAGTTGTAGTCCTTGTATTGAACATAAAGTTCCATACATGTGAACTCCGGATTGTGAGTGCGGTCCATACCTTCGTTTCGGAAGTTCTTTCCTATCTCATACACACCTTCAAAACCTCCTACAATGAGTCGCTTCAGATACAGCTCTGTTGCAATACGCATATACATCTGCTGGTCAAGCGCGTTGAAATGAGTGATGAACGGACGCGCTGATGCTCCGCCGGCTATCGATTGCAGAGTAGGGGTTTCTACTTCTGTGTATCCTGCCTCGTCAAGCACTCTGCGCATGGTGCTTATGCACTTTGAACGCTTCAGGAACGTGTCCTTAATGCCGTCGTTTACAACCAAGTCAACATATCTCTGACGGTATCTGAGTTCAGGATCCTCAAATGCATCGTATGCTACTCCGTCCTTGTATTTCACTATTGGCAGTGGCTTGATGCTCTTTGCAAGTACTGTCAGTTCTTTTGCATGTACGCTGATTTCTCCTGTCTGAGTGCGGAAAACAAAACCTTTTATTCCTATGAAGTCGCCAAGGTCGAGCAACTTCTTGAAAACAGTATTATACATTTCCTTGTTTTCGTCTGCACAGATGTCATCGCGCGTAATGTAAACTTGCACCCTGCCTTTCGAGTCCTGTAGCTCTACGAATGATGCCTTGCCCATAACACGGCGGCTCATCATGCGTCCTGCGATGCATACTTCTCTTGGTTCAGCCTCGTCATC
>JAFTTD010000227.1 GCA_017466965.1 Bacteroidaceae bacterium | reverse complement strand
TGAGGCGCAAAGTCAGAATGTTGAAAGACATGGGTAGCAATGCATACCGCACTTCTCACAATATGCCGGAACCGGAACTTGTTCAGGCTTGTAATGAAATGGGCATGATGGTTATGGCAGAGAGTTTTGACGAATGGAAACGCTCAAAAGTAAAGAATGGATATAATCGTGATTTCAAGGAATGGATTGAAAAAGATATAGTTAATCTTGTTCGTCATTATCGTAATGACCCCTCCGTCGTAATGTGGTGCATGGGAAATGAAGTGCCTGATCAAGGAGCGTCTGATGGCAATAAGGTGGCACGAATGATTCAGGATATTTTCCACAGAGAAGACCCTACACGTCCTTGCACCGTTGGCATGGACCGTGTTGATAATGTTGTGAAGAACGGATTTGCGCACATTCTTGATATTCCTGGATTCAACTATCGTTCACACCTTGTTCAGGACGCATACAAGAAATTGCCTCAGCAGGTGGTGCTGGGAAGTGAAACAGCATCGACTGTCAGCTCACGTGGTGTATATAAGTTCCCTGTTGAAAGAAAATCAATGGCGATGTACGACGACCATCAGTCTTCATCATACGACCTTGAGCATTGCAGTTGGAGCGATTTGCCTGAAGACAACTTTATTCTTTACGAAGACTTGCCATACGGTATGGGCGAATTTGTTTGGACAGGCTTTGACTATCTTGGTGAGCCAACTCCATATTACACCAATTGGCCGAGCCATTCATCCTTGTTTGGAATTATAGACCTTGCAGGCTTGCCTAAAGACCGTTATTATCTCTACCGTAGTCATTGGAACAAGGATGAACACACCCTGCATATTCTTCCTCATTGGACATGGAATGGCCGTGAAGGCGAGACAACTCCTGTGTTCGTTTATAGTGACTTTCCTACTGTTGAGCTGTTCATAAACGGAGTAAGCCAGGGAAAGCGTACAAAGGATTTGAGTGTGAAAATCAATGATACAGAAAACGATGCAAGCCGAAAATCACTTGCTCGTCAAAAACGTTACCGTCACATGTGGATGGACACTAAATACGAACCAGGAACACTGCGTGCCGTAGCATACGACGCAGAAGGGAAAGTATGTATGGAAACAGAAGTACGTACTGCTGGAAAACCATACGCAATACAGCTTGTTCCTGAAGAAAAACGTCCGCTTAAAGCTGGTACGGAAGATCTTGCTTACGTCACTGTCCGCATTGTTGATAAAGATGGAAATCTATGTCCTGATGCACAGAACAGCGTTAGCTTCAAAGTGAAAGGAAATGGCACTTATAGAGCTGGTGCAAATGGTGATCCTACAAACTTGGAACTTTTCCACCTGCCGAAGATGAAAGTCTTCAATGGTATGATGACTGCCATTGTGCAGGAAAATGGCAAAGCTGGTAAAATAACTCTTACAGCTTCTGCAAAAGGTCTGAAATCAGCAACCCTGGAAATGAATGTGGAATAAGGAGGTGAAACAGGAGATAAGGAGTTAAGTAGTTAGAGGAGTTAAGTAGTTAAGTTTTTTAGGAGTTAGGAAAGGGAGTTAAAAGAGGGAGTTAAAAGAGGACGAATGCATGTGGTGGAATTGCTTACCTTATAACCTCACAACCTTACAACCTCAAAACCTTAAAAAAAGGAGTTAAGGAGTTAAGTTTTTAGTAGTTCAGGAGTTCAGGAGTTCAGAAGTTCAGGAGTTCAGGAGTTCAGACAGTACCATAGGGTGGCATAGCTAACTTAAAAACTTACGAACTTAAAAACTTACAAACTAAAACGAAGCCTTAACTTCTTAACTACAACTCCTGATTACAAATCTTTAACGACATAAGAAATAGTGCCTCGAATTGCTTGTTTGCAACTTTATTGCAAAAGCAAAAGTATATCTTTGCGTGCAAATAAATAAAAAAGTGAAAAAAAATGAAAGAGATTTTTGAACTTGTTAATGAAATGTCACCATACCTGCTGTTAGGTTTTTTGCTTGCAGGTATTATGCATGTGTTTGTACCAAGTGTACTTTACAGCCGTTATCTGTCAGCAGGAGATTTTCGCTCCGTATTATACGCAGCGTTTTTAGGCGTGCCATTGCCTTTGTGCTCATGTGGTACAATTCCTACAGCGATGTCCCTTCATAGGGAAGGAGCATCCAAGGGAGCTACCGTTTCATTTCTTATTGCAACTCCTCAGACCGGTGTTGATTCTATTATAGCAACATATTCTCTCATGGGCTTGCCTTTTGCTGTACTTCGCCCTGTGGCAGCACTTGTAACAGCTGTTTTTGGTGGAGTACTTGTAAACAAGTTTGATTCTTCCGATAAGACAAAAAACTGTGTCTGTAATAATGAAGGATCTTTGAAGCAGGACTTTCAGAGCATAATGAAGCGAGGATGGAAGAAAAATATCATAGGTGTGATAAAATATGCTTTTTTCGATATGATGCAAGATATTGGAAAATGGCTTGTTATCGGACTTGTTGTAGCGGGGCTGATTACAGCTTTTGTTCCGGAATCTTTCTTTGAGACATTCAAAGGCAATACCTTTCTCAGTATTGGCTTGGTGTTGCTTTTCGCCATTCCTATGTATCTTTGTGCAACAGGTTCTATACCAATAGCTATTGCATTGATGCTGAAAGGATTGTCTCCAGTTGCAGCTTTAGTGTTGCTTATGGCCGGTCCCGCTTCAAATGTTGCTTCCATGCTTGTGGTTGGTAAGGTGCTGGGAAAGAAGACCATGTTGCTTTATTTGTTGTCAATCATAAGTGGAGCAACTGCTTTTGCCCTTGTAATAGACTATTTGTTACCAGCAGAATGGTTCATAACTCCGTTAAAACAAATACATGCTTGTTGTTCAGATGGTTCTTCGGCATTCAATATTGGTGCAACAATTCTTCTGGGATTATTGTTGATTAATGCTCTTGTCAGACGTTTTATAGGAACATCATCTAATAATGAACCTGTTTCTGACACAGTGCAAGAATCGGGGGATTTTGATTCAAAAACTAACATAGCAGTTTATCATGTTGCAGGCATGAGTTGCAATCACTGTAAGATGAATGTGGAGAAAGCAATAAATCAATTGCCAGGGGTTGAATATGTTGAGGTTGACTTGCCTTCAGCTAAAGCAACTGTAATTGGAGATGTGTCTTCGGAGAATGTGCGAAATGCTGTAGAAAGCTTAGGGTTCAAGGTGGAGATAATGAGATGAATAAGGAGAATTTAAGAAGAAGTTAAGAAGTTAAGTTTTAATTATGAATTAGGAGTTAAGTAGTTAAGAAGTTAAGGAGTTAAGTTTTAATTATGAACAATCGTGCAAACGAGAGCAGAATCAAGTTTACTTGGATTATGCCGAGTGCAGCCGATTGGAGGCGAAGCCAATTAGGAATTAGGAGTTAAGGAGTTAAAAGTAGGAGTTAAAAGAGGACAAATGCATGGGGTGGCATAGCAAACTTAAAAAC
>JAFTTD010000226.1 GCA_017466965.1 Bacteroidaceae bacterium | reverse complement strand
GCTATTCTAACTTATATCTATTACTATGTGAAAACATTAAGATATTGTCATTTGCATATTTCTTCAAACCTCTTGTATGCTTCATCCCATACTTCTGTATCCTGTGGCAAATATGTTTTCAAATCAATTGAATCAGCTATAATTCTTCTCATTTCATACATATCACCAACAACTCCTGCAGCTTTAGCCTGAAGCATAATGTTGCCAATGGCAGTTCCCTCTACCGGACCTGTAATAACAGGGATACCAACAGAATTTGCAGCACACTGCATAAGATATTTATTATATGTACCTCCGCCTATGACATGAAGCTTTTCTATTGGGAAAGGTGCCATTTCATTCAAGTATCCTAACACCTGACGATAACGCAAAGCAAGACTTTCAAAAATGCAACGCGCTATTTCTTTATAGCCAACAGGTACATACTGCCCTGTTTTTTGGCAATATGCCATTATTGCATCAACCATAGAAACAGGATTCGCAAAAGAAGGGTCATCTGGATTTATAAAACAGCGGAAAGGCTGAGCCTCCTGACAATCTGCGACTATCTGAGCTACTTCCTTCGGAGCATCTGTCCACTCCTTGCGGCAGCGTTCAAGAAGCCATAATCCACAGATATTCTTCAAAAAGCGAGTTGTACCTTCTATTCCGCCTTCATTAGTAAAATTATATTCAAAGCTCTTTTCTGTAATAATCGCATCCTTAGTCTCAATTCCTAACAAAGACCATGTACCACAGCTCAAATACGCAAAGCGCTCATTCTGAGCAGGAACTGCCGCAACAGCCGCGCCTGTATCATGACCAGCCACAGCAACTACTGGCACAGCACCAAGACCTGTTTGGCGTTGCACATCTTCACTCAACACGCCAACCTTTTCACCTGGATTTACATACCTGCCAAACTGGCTTTCTTTCAAGCCAATGGCAGCAATCAGTTCCTCGTCTATTCTTTTAGTCCTCGGATCAAGCATCTGACTCGTTGAGAGAATTGTATATTCACATACAGCCTCACCTGTCAACATATACATAAGAGCATCAGGGACAAACAATATCTTATCAGCCACCTCAAGCGCAGAATCACTATTCCTTCGCAATGTAGAAAGTTGGAACAAAGAATTAAAGTTCATGAATTGAATGCCAGTCTTCTGATATATTTTCTCTTTAGGAAACAGCTTGAAATACTCTTCCATCGCATCAACAGTATGAGGATCACGATAACAATACGGATTGCGTAAAATACCGCCGTCCTTTCCTATAAAAACAAAATCCACACCCCATGTGTCAATACCTACTGAAGCAATTTCAACACCTTCGTCTGCAACAATTTTCAAGCCTCGGACAATTTCATTATACAAAGCATATATATCCCAAAAGAAATGGCCTCCAGTTTCAATGATGTTATTAGGGAAACGTGTCAATTCACGTTGTTCCAACTTACCATCAACAATAGACCCTAATATTGTACGTCCACTTGTTGCACCCAAGTCAACAGCAAAAAAATTATAATGATTCATTTGTTTGTGATTTTCAAAGGTTATACATCAAATCCGTATTAAGGCAAATTACGTTTTCAAAGTTAACTTTTTTATTTTATTTCAAACACAAAAAAACAGTTATTTTTAAATCACTTTGATTCAATATTTACATTATAGCATGTAAACACAGATTTCTCATCAACATCGGACAAACAAAAAAAACGGATGCGTCATAAACACTGACACATCCATTCATTATATCTATATACAAGAAATTACAACTTCCTGTTTTGATTTTCGCTACACATATAGCAGAAAGCAGAATTATACTTTACGAATAAGTTCCATTCCTTTCAAAATAGCCTCTTCGTTCATTGGAATAAGCTTGTGATGACGCTCCGGAAGCGCCTTGCGCAATCCTCTTACCACATCTTCAACCGTTGCTATAGGGCGAACTTTCAGCAGTCCTCCTAAAACAAGCATATTGAAAACCTTGCTGTTCGACATTCTTGCAGCGGCATCCATTGCATCTATACAATAAACATTCACATCCGTACGCTCCGGACGCTTGTATATGCCATAGCTGTCATATATGATTGTACCTCCAGGCTTAACCATGTGTTCAAACTTCTCCAGCGAAGGCTGATTTAATATTATAGCAGTGTCGTACGCATTGATGATAGGTGAAGATATTGGTTCATCACTGATTATCACTGTAACATTTGCTGTTCCACCACGCTGTTCAGGTCCGTATGCCGGCATCCAACTAACTTGCTTATCCTCCATTATTCCAGCATAGGCAAGTATTTTTCCCATAGAGAGCACACCCTGACCACCGAATCCTGATATAATAATTTCTTCTGTCATAAAAAAACACATTTACTTTTAACGCACAACGTTCTTCAAATCTCCTAACGGATAATAAGGAAGCATATTCTCTTCCATCCATTTGTTCGCCTGTTCCGGTGTCATCTTCCAGCCAGACGAGCAAGTAGAAACAATCTCAACCAAACTAGCACCTTTGCAGTTGATGGAATTTTCAAAAGCCTGACGTATGGCCTTCTTTGCTTTACGGATATTTGCCACTGTATCTACAGCCTGACGAGTAACATAACAAGTACCTTCAAGCGTTGCGGCTATGTCTGTAAGATGCAAAGGGAAGCCATGAAGGTCTGCCTGACGTCCGTATGGACAAGTAGCCGTCTTCATTCCCATCAACGTTGTCGGAGCCATCTGCCCTCCTGTCATTCCATAGATAGCATTGTTTATGAAGATTATAACTATATTCTCTCCACGATTCAGCGCATGGATAGCCTCACCTGTACCAATACATGCCAAGTC
>JAFTTD010000225.1 GCA_017466965.1 Bacteroidaceae bacterium | reverse complement strand
GCTTTTTCAAAATCAGGAATCATCATGCCTTTTCCAAAATCGCACAATGCTACGACACGGACAGCAGAACCTTTGTAGTCGGAATGTGCCTTAGCAATTTGAGCGAAATCTGCGCCATTCTTCAAAACAGCATATATAGAATCAATTCTCGCCTTCGCAATCTTTTCCTGTTCAGCTGAAGCATTTTGCTGAAGCAACACTAAAATATGAGAAGCCTTAAGCAAGTCCTGCCCAGCAAAGCGCGCTGCTGTATTGTCGTATGTTTTACGTGCTTCACGTTCAATAAAATCATTATCAACTAACGTAGGCAAAAGCATTTGTTCTTTATACCCTCTCAATTCTTTCTTTATCGCAGGCAAAGTGTCAATACGCGCTTCTTCTGCAGCCGCAACCTTAAGTTTAAAATCCACAAAAAGTTGCACATAGCTCTCTACATCTTTCTTGTCAAGAACGCCGTCCGAGTTATTTTTATTAAAAGAATATTCAAATTCCGACCTTGTAATACTCTTACCATTTATCTTCATCAAAACAGGATCTTCTGACTGTCCAAAAAATGAAGTGGCAAACATCAATCCTGCGGCCAATGATGCTATTTTTTTCATATTAAATCTTTTAGTTTTAATTCTTCAATTCATATAGTTTGCGAAGTTAATCAAAAAAAAGCAAAAAGTGGCTGTCAAATCACTGACAGCCACAAGTATAATATTTTTTTAACAATTCCGCACTATAATTATCATTGTGGACGGCTATAATTTGGAGCTTCGCTGGTGATGATAACCTCATGAGGGTGACTCTCAAGAACTCCGGCATTTGTTATACGAGTAAATTTCGCATTATGAAGGGCCGAAATGTCTGATGCACCACAATATCCCATACCAGAACGAAGTCCGCCTACAAGCTGATAAATAACTTCCTGAACGGAACCTTTATATGGGACACGGCCCGCAATGCCTTCCGGAACAAGCTTCTTGGTTTCTACAACTCCACTCTGGAAATATCTATCCTTAGATCCGTTCTCCATTGCTTCAAGAGAGCCCATTCCTCTATATGACTTAAACTTACGTCCATTAAACAGGATTGTTTCACCAGGAGCCTCTTCAGTACCTGCTACAAGAGAGCCAATCATTACTGAATAGCCTCCAGCAGCAAGAGCCTTAACAACATCGCCACTATATCTCAATCCTCCATCAGCTATCAACGGAACTCCTGTTCCTTCAAGCGCCAAAGCCACATCATATATAGCAGACAACTGCGGAACTCCAACACCTGCAACAACACGAGTCGTACAAATAGAGCCAGGTCCGATTCCCACCTTAACAGCATCAGCGCCTGCTTCAACGAGCATTTTCGCCGCTTCACCTGTAGCGATATTTCCTACAACTATATCTACACCAGGAAAATGCTGCTTTGCCTCTTTTACTTTTTCAATTACGCCCTTTGAATGTCCATGCGCTGTATCTATAACTATAGCATCAACACCCGCCTTCACAAGAGCCTCCATTCTTTCGAAAGTGTCAGCTGTGACTCCTACACCTGCAGCCACACGCAAACGTCCCTTTGAATCCTTGCAAGCCATAGGTTTGTCCTTGGCCTTTGTTATATCCTTATATGTAATGAGGCCTATAAGATGATTTTCCTCATCAACAACAGGCAATTTTTCTATTTTGTGTTCAAGAAGAATGTGAGAAGCCGATTCCAAATCTGTCTGCTGATGAGTCACTATAAGATTTTCCGATGTCATAACTTCATCAATCAGCCTGTTGTAATCTTGTTGGAAACGAAGGTCACGATTCGTAACAATTCCAACCAATTTGTTATCATCATCAACAACAGGTATTCCTCCAATATGGTATTCCTCCATCAAAGAAAGAGCATCCTTTACAGTAGAACCTCTCTTAATTGTTACAGGATCGTATATCATACCATTTTCCGCACGCTTAACTATTGCCACCTGACGAGCCTGTTCTTCAATAGACATATTCTTGTGAATAACACCTATTCCACCTTCACGCGCAATGGCAATAGCCATCTTAGCTTCAGTAACGGTGTCCATAGCTGCTTTTACGAAAGTAATTTTCAACTCAATGTTCTTAGAAAATTTAGTTGTGAGTGATACTGTTCTTGGAAGAACTTCTGAATATGCTGGTATCAACAGCACATCATCATAAGTCAATCCTTCCATCACAACTTTATCTGCAATAAAAGATGCCATATATTTCAAAAAATTTTATTGCGTGCAAAGTTAGAATTTTTTGGGGACATGGGGAAATTGAGAACAAAAAAAGTTATTCTTTCTACCCATTTTTAATACACCCAACGTTTTTCGCACTTATTATTTTACAACTATAATTAATTTGCCATTTCTGATATGAACTTGATTCTAACCAATCGGACTTCATCCTCTGTATAATCTTCATCAAGATTATCCAATGCCGTGTCAAGATAATCTGTACTACTTTCTCTGAAATATTCATAAATATCATCAATTCTATCTTCATCCATGACATCTTCTAGAAAATAGTCTATATTTAATTTTGTACCGCTATACACT
>JAFTTD010000224.1 GCA_017466965.1 Bacteroidaceae bacterium | reverse complement strand
GAAACCATTGAACCACCATATATCACTGTCTGACACGTTCATACTCAAATTGCTACCCTTCACAGCAAACCAAGTATGCTCGTTCGTAATATAATAGGCATAGTCTGCACTCTTATTCATCTGGAAAGCAATATTGTTAATTCCGCTATCCTTGATTGTAAAAGTGTTTTCATCCTTATCATACGAGAATTTAGCCTGGCTCCTGTCCGGAGTGGCAATATAATCCGTACACTTGAATTCAAATGGCTTTTGTGCGTATACGCATTCTAACAAAGCAATGCAAATGAAGAAAAAAAATAAGAGCAAACGATTTCTCATACAAATATAATTTATAATGGAAATGGCATTATTGACATTTCATTACGCAAATATCGCTCTTAATTATTTGATTACTCAACATAAATGTTGATTTGCAACATCATAAATGTTGATAATAGCAAATACACATTAGATGTTACATTACAAAACATCACTTTCACTGTATTAACAGCTTCAGCAAGACACCGATTTTAAATTCCAGAAATGCGTTTTTCACATATCTTATTTCGTCTTTAATTCTAATCTATCAACTTTCACCCTCGCTTGAAGCCAGTTACGCAGTCTTTCTATTTCCTCTTCTGAAGGCTGTTCGTCAAAGGCCACAGCGGCAAGACAAAATGTGTCAGAAGGCACAGAATCGGCCATATAGCAACGAATAGCATTACTCAGAGAAAACGACATTGCGCCAGGGAAAAGAGTTGAAAGCTCCGTTCTGAGTTCAGAAGAGAGCCTTTCAAACTCAAGCCTCTTCTCCAATTCATTCTCAAGATATTCAATTCTTCTTTCCTGTTCGGTAATAGTTTTCTCGCTCTTCTCGTAGAAATCCTTCATCACCACAGTTTTTATAGACGAAATATCAATTTCATTATTGTTTATGCCTTGGATAACAGTCAGCTTTGTATCATGCAAATCCTTGTATTTGCTGATTTTAGCCTCTGCCAAGGCTATATTTTCCTCAGGAATCTCTTCTCCCATAAGCACCACCCTAATGGTTCGGTCTTTATATGAAACATTCTTCTGAATCACCTGAACATTGTCAAAGGCTAACTCATTATTTATATATAACATTGCCTTTGAATTATATATGGACTCCTTTACAATATTATACGTCAAGTAAATAGCAGGTATGACAGTGGCTATTATTACTACATATATATAGCGTTTGATAAGCAAACCTTTCTTTGTATCCACAAATGTCTTAGGAGCAAACCCCATCATTCGAACTCCTATGAAAGTTGCGACAGTAATGAATACCATATTGATGAAGTATAAATAGAAAGCACCGAAAAAATATGTCCACTGAGCAGTGGCAAGCCCATATCCAGCCGTGCAAAGCGGTGGCATCAGCGCTGTGGCAATGGCCACTCCCGGCAAAACATTTCCCCTGTTTCTTGAACAAATGGCAACAATTCCCGCAAGTCCGCCAAACAAAGCTATAAGCACATCGTATATGTTAGGCGAAGTGCGAGCAAGCAATTCCGACTGTGCTTCATTCAAAGGTGTAAGTATGAAATATATCATTGCCGTAAGCACTGATATACCTGTAGCAACACCAAAGTTCTTGGCAGAGCGTTTCAAAAGTTCCAAGTCGCTGATGCCTACAGCCAATCCCATGCCAATTATAGGTCCCATGAGCGGAGAAATAAGCATTGCTCCGATAATCACAGCAGTTGAATTCACATTCAATCCAAGAGAAGCAATGAATATGGCAAAAATAAGCACCCAAAGATTCATGCCCCTGAACCTTATGTCCGACTCAATGGATTTGACAATCTGTTCTTCATCCTCTTTTGTAATGGAAACAAGAAAGAAACTTTTTAGCTTTGCTATAATCAAATTGAAAATCATAACTATCATTATTTTTTTAACAAGTGCAATATTCGCTAAAAACAACGAAACATACAAATTTTCTTTTTAAGTTTTCTTCTTAACCCTTTTTATACAGGTGTTTCCAACCTGAAACGAACAAGAGAGGGAGCATTATTCATAAGTAAAGCCCCTTCCGTTTTCTTGGAAGAGGCTTTTTTACTCATTACTGCCAGAAATCATTTCTCCCTTTAGCACCGGCATCAACATCTTCATAATCATCTCCGCGCTTAGGAGCAGTGAAAGAGCTACTGATGATTTCAGTCATTACAATCTCTATTTTTTCAATTTGAGGTTTTTGATATTTCTTTTTCATATATTTAAGTATTTAAGTTCTTATGTTTGCAAGTTTTATTTTAGGAGTTCAGGCACAAAAGAACGTTTATTAGCCTTTCAAACCGCTTAGCTTAGTAATGCATAGAAACCAATGGTAATTCTTCTGTATCCTAAACTCCTAAAACATCTAATTCCTATTTAACATCGTAATAAACTTTCTTGCCATTAACGATATATATTCTGCCCTTGCTCATCATTTCAGGATTAATTCTTCTTCCCATAAGGTCATAAACTCTAATTTCCTCTCCTGAATTTTCAATGATAGAATCTATTGAGTTAAGAACATCATCGTGGCGCACCTTTGCCTTTGCCACATTTGCATCCCAATCGATTACACCTTTCGGAACACGAATATATGCACGGAACGGCTTAAAGTTGACTTTCTTTGTAGTGACACCTTGCGACAAATAATAAAGTTCACCGTCATTACCGAAGAACAAGATATCGTATTTAGCAATACCATCTGTTATCTCCATCAAATCTTCTGAAGACTTCTGAACGTAAGTGCCGATAAATTCAGCCTTTTCCTCTACGTTTCCTTCAGAAACATTCATTACTGAGTTTTCTTCAGCCTCATCAGCAGTGCGCACTACATTCCTGCTGATTACAGCATCTGCAATATTTCTTGCCTTAGCTTCCTGTTCAACAGCAAGTCCTGTACTTGGCCATTTTTCAATGAGTCTCTGCCTTTCTGCCGCAGTAATAGGAATAGTAGTTCCATGACGCGGAGTGAAGTTGCTTGTGTTATTTGAACGAGTCCTGAAGTTAAATGTACTCAAGTCGGAACTTGTGCAGTATTCATAATAACCGTTACTATAGCAGTCATACATAAGAACCCATTCGTCACTGTCAATAAGTTTGAACACTCCGGAACCTTCCACCGCAACATTTGTCTGCTGCAAATAACGATATTCTGGAGTCCACTCTCCGCGGAGAGTCTTCGCTGTAGCTTTCTGGATTCCATTTCCCTGTCCCTCTGTTTTGAAGAACATGTGATACAAACCGTTATGGTAAACAATGTCTGCATCAATAGTGTTGTTGCCACCATGATTGTATAGCACCTGAGGCTCTGTCAAATCAGTGAAATCCTCATTTGCGTAAGAATAG
>JAFTTD010000223.1 GCA_017466965.1 Bacteroidaceae bacterium | reverse complement strand
CATATTGCAAAGGTAGCAGACAACTCACAGTGCTTGAAGTCTATACGCGAAGCAGAAGCATATCCTGGACCATCTCTCGTTATTGCATACGCTCCATGTATCAACCACGGACTCAAGGCCAAAGGTGGTATGGGTAAGAGCCAGGCAGAGGAAGCTAAGGCTGTTGAGTGCGGTTACTGGCACTTGTGGCGTTTCGACCCACGCCTTGCAGAACAGGGACAGAACCCATTCCAGCTTGACTCAAAGGCTCCACAGTGGGATAAGTTCCAGGAATTCCTTGACGGCGAAGTTCGCTACCTCTCTCTTAAGAAGGTTAAGCCAACAGAAGCACAGGAACTCTTTGATGCAGCTAAGAAAGCAGCTCAGCACCGCTATGCTACATACGTTCGCATGAGCAAGCTCGACTATTCTGCAGAATAATATAAACAGAGCGGGAATCCGCACTAATTATAAAAGCAGTGCACCCCAAATAAATAAACGGTGCACTGCTTTACTTATATAAAAGAAACAATCAGGGGAACCATTAGCGCATAATTTATTTTAAGTAAACAACAAACATGAAAAAAAACTTTTGGAAATCCCATCACAAATGGGAGTACATAAAATTAGGAATCAGATTCTGCAAATCACCTAATTACATATTTTCATTAGCTCATGGTGCCGACATTAAAAACGAAAAGTTAGACAAGAAAATCCTTAAGGCACTGGCTGAAAAAGGAATCATAAAACGAATGAAGAAAAGACACAAATAAAATGTCATAACAACCTTTCATGCAAAACCAAACAAGAATCGCTATAACAACATTTCCGTTAGTTATAGCGATTCTTTGATGAATAATTATTAACTTTGCCTTTGATTTTGTAAAAAAGCAAAACGTATAGAAACACAACTTAAATAAACAAAAAAAAATGAAAAAGACAATTATTGCAGCTGCACTTATTTCGTTCAGCACATCCGTCTTTGCGCAAAACGACAACAAGGACGGTTTTGTTTTCAAAACAGTAAAGGAAAACCCTATCACATCAATCAAGAACCAGAATCAGTCAGGTACTTGCTGGGCATTTTCAAGCCTTTCATTCTTCGAGTCAGAACTTCTACGCATGGGCAAAGGCGAATATGACTTTGCTGAAATGTATCTTGCCCACAAGACATACGAAGACAGAGCCAAAGCATCAGTTCGTATGCACGGAGACATATCATTCAGCCAGGGAGGTAGCTTCTATGACGCTGTTTACTGTATGAAAAACTACGGAATGGTACCACAGGACGCAATGCCAGAACCAGGAACACTTTATGGAGACACACTTCCAAACCATAACGAACTATTCAATATTGCAGAAGCATACGTGAACGCAATAGCAAAAGGAAGCCAGAAAAAACTATCTCCAATATGGTTCGATGGACTTAACGATATTTATGACAACTATCTTGGTAAATGCCCAGAAGAATTCACACATAACGGAAAGAAATACACTCCTAAGAGCTATATGGAAAGCACTGGCTTGAATATGGATGACTATATTTCACTGACATCATTCACACACCACCCTTTCTATGAGCAGTTTGTAATTGAAGTACAAGACAATTGGCGCTGGGGATTAAGCTACAACCTTCCACTTGATGAGTTCATGCAAGTAATGGACCATGCCCTCAACAACGGATACACATTCGCTTGGGGAGCAGACGTCAGCGAAGCCGGATTCACACGCAACGGTATTGCAGTATGTCCAGATGTAAAGAAAGCACCAGACCTCACAGGAAGCGACATGGCAAAATGGACAGGACTTTCAAACTTGCAGAAACAGCAAGAAGCAACAAAAAAGCCAATGCCAGAAATAGAAGTAACACAAGAAATGCGCCAGAAAGCATACGACAACTGGGAAACAACAGACGACCATGGAATGCTCGTATATGGTATAGCAAAAGACCAGAACGGAAAAGAATACTACATGGTAAAGAACTCATGGGGATTCTCTGGCGCTTATAAAGGAATCTGGTACGCATCTAAGACATTCGTAGCATACAAAACAATGAATATCCTAATCAACAAGAATGCTCTTCCTAAGAACATTGCCAAGAAATTAGGATTAAAGTAAAAACAGCATATAATATACAAATCAAATATAATAGAACATAAAAAAACAGGACTTCATAATGCATCTGCAATTCTGAAGTCCTGTTCTTCTTTTATATTTTTGCACGATAAAACTTTAAGGAAGCATAGAGAATTAAACTTTTTATAGGTGCACAGTAAAAACTGAAAAGAGGGTTGAAAGTAATCTCAATCGCTGAATTTATGCGGTTGAGATTTTTTTATTACCCTACACATTTTCATAAAAGCATTAATTCTGTGATGGAGTTTATCTAATACAACCATGTTTACCCAACCTATTTTCAGGATTATTGAACAAACTATAAAAATCAATATAAAACAAGTACTATTCAAATAATTGCTTCCAATCAACCAACAACGTGTAATCCGTAGTAATGTTTGCAAGGATTAAACAAATAGGTATATACAGCAATGATTATATATAGAATGCATTTATACAGAAAGCATTATTCAAACACTCTATCTCACATAGCCACCACTTGGTTAAGGAAGCAACAACTTCATGCAAATCCACAAACACCTCAAAGAAAATCCATATTCATAGATGCTATGAATATTAATGACATTATT
>JAFTTD010000018.1 GCA_017466965.1 Bacteroidaceae bacterium | reverse complement strand
TTTTTGTTTGCAGAATTCAACATTTTTCACGAATATTGCATACTTTTTGTGCAGAAGAGACAAAGCGAGCGGAGCAAGACGTTGCTAAAACGCTGAGAATCAGAAATAAGCACAAGCATTCAGCATTCATACGCTATATTATTTTATTCATTTTTAATTTTACACTTTTCAGAAAGAAATGAAAGAACTGGACTACATTATCCAGGCAGAGCACATCACAAAACAATTTGGCGACAAAACAGTGCTCAACGACGTGAATTTGAATGTGAAGCGCGGAGAATTTGTTACTATTCTCGGTCCTTCGGGTTGTGGAAAGACTACTATGATGCGCATATTGGCCGGCTTTGAAACGCCGACGAGTGGCAAGATCCTTATGAACGGCAAGGATATAACCACGATGCAGCCATATCAGCGACCCATGAACACCGTATTCCAACGATACGCCTTATTCCCACACCTTAATGTTTATGAAAATATCGCTTTCGGATTGAAGCTTAAGAAAATCAAGGAAAGCGAGATGGACCGCCGTGTCATTCATGCTTTGAGAATGGTGGGCATGGCAGACTATGAGGAGCGCGATGTCAACAGTCTGTCTGGAGGCCAGCAGCAACGTGTGGCGATAGCTCGTGCCATTGTCAACAAGCCTGAGGTTCTTTTGCTTGACGAGCCGCTGTCTGCTCTCGACCACAAGATGCGCAAGGACATGCAGCTTGAGCTGAAGCAGATGCACAAAAAGCTGGGTATCACATTCATTTATATTACTCACGACCAGGAAGAGGCTCTCACCCTGAGCGACACCATCATTGTCATGAACGACGGTGTCATTCAGCAGATTGGCACTCCTACTGACATCTACAACGAGCCTGCAAACCCGTTCGTTGCAGACTTCATAGGCGAGAGCAACATACTCAACGGTAAAATGATTAAGGACTATGAAGTAGAAATCATGGGACTGAAGGCCGAGTGTGTTGACAAAGGTTTCGAGCCTAACGAAAAGGTGGATGTTGTGATTCGCCCTGAGGACGTATATATGCTGAAGAAGCCTGATGCCGGCATGTGGCGAGGAAAAGTAAGCTCTTGCATATTCAAGGGAGTGCATTACGAAATGTTCGTTGACACGCATGACGGATATGAAATCCAGGTGCATGACTACAATGCTTTCGAGGCTGGCACAGAAGTTGGCATGCTTGTAAAGCCTGAGGACCTTCACGTCATGAAGTCGCAGTATCTGTGCAACTCTGTGGAATGCGAGATGATAGACTCATGCCATGTGGAGCTGTTCGGCACCGAGTTTGAATGTGAAGAAACAGGACTCTCAAAAGGCGACAAAGTAATGGTGGAATTTGACTTCGACAATGTGGAACTTACTGACAACCCTGAAGACGGCATGGGGAAAGCTCAGATTCAGTTCATTCTATACAAGGGAAACCATTACCACATCACCCTCAAAAGTGCAGACGGCCGCAAATTCCATGTCAACACAAATGACGTGTGGGAGGATTATGACGATGTGGGATTCAACATCAAGCCTGCCGACCTGAAAATCAAAAGAATCTCTTAACACTTTTCCCTAATACATTTATCATAAAATGAACAAGATAAAGGCTTTTATGGGAAAGCGCAGCAATTGGGCTATACCATATATCATCTTTATGGCTATATTCGTAGTCATGCCATTGTTGCTGGTTGGCTACTACTCCTTTCTTGACAATGACGGGAGCCTTTCGTTTTATAACTTCGAGAAGTTCATAACATCATACGACACCATCAACACTTTTGTCTATTCAATAGGAATTGCAATGATGACAAAGCTCATCTGCATTCTAATTGGTTATCCTGCCGCATACTTCATGGCTACAGCTGAATTTGGAACGCCTAAAGTTATGGCTATGCTGTTCATCCTGCCTATGTGGATAAACATTCTGCTGCGCACACTTGCAACTGTCGCACTGTTTGACTTCATGCAGCTGCCTCTTGGAGAGGGCGCACTCATATTCGGTATGGTATATAACTTCCTGCCATTCATGATTTACCCTATATACAACACTATGCAGAAGATGGACAAATCTCTGATAGAAGCTTCGCAGGACCTTGGAGCCAACCGCTACCATGTGTTTACAGACGTGATAATGCCATTGTCACTGCCTGGTGTATATAGCGGTATTGTAATGGTTTTCATGCCTACAATATCAACTTTCGCTGTGGCTGAATTGCTGACGATGAACAACATAAAACTTTTCGGAACAACTATTCAAGAGAACATCAATGCAGGATTGCTCAACTATGGTGCTGCCCTGTCAATCATAATGCTCATTATCATTGGTCTGACAAGCTTCTTCGGCTCTGACGACGACACAAACGAGAAAGGAGGTCTGTTATGAAAAAATTTTTGGCACAGGCATACCTATGGTTTATTCTCGCCATTCTTTATGCTCCGATACTCATTATCGTCATATTCAGCTTTACGGAAGCAAAGGTTTTGGGCACATGGTCGGGATTTTCAACCAAGCTTTATACCTCACTCTTCACCGGTGATGCAGGGTATGCGCTAAATAACGCTATTCTCAACACTCTTATCATTGCACTTGTGGCAGCTGTCATTTCTACCATTCTGGGGACAATAGCAGCCATAGGCATATACAATATGCGCCAAAGGGAAAGACGAATAATAAATTTCATCAACAGCATTCCGATGATAAACCCGGACATCATCACAGGTATATCCATATTCCTGCTGTTCGTGTTCTTCGGACTAAGCAGAGGTATGACATCCATCATTTGTGCGCATATAGCGTTCTGCACGCCTTACGTGGTGCTCAGCGTAATGCCAAGACTGATGAAAATGAATCCGAACATATACGAAGCTGCTCTTGATTTAGGCGCAACTCCGTTCTACGCTCTGCGAAAAGTACTCTTCCCAGAGCTTCTGCCGGGCATGATAAGCGGATTCATACTGTCAATAACTCTCTCAATAGACGATTTTGCTGTGACACTGTTTACTAAAGGCAGCAGCGGTATAGACACACTCTCTACATTCATCTATGCTGATGCACGCAAAGGCGGTCTCACACCAGAACTGCGTCCGTTGTCAGCTATCATATTCTTGTCTATTCTTGCACTGCTTCTTGTAATCAACTATCGTACCAACAAGAAGACACAAAACAAAAACAGATTGATTAAATGAAAATAAAGGTTTTCCGTTTGTTCATGACCATAATAATGGTCGTGGCATGGGCGCAATCAATGTCTGCACAGGACAGTCGCGATAATATACTGAAGGTTTACAATTGGGCTGACTACCTTGACCTTACTCTCATTGAGGAATTTGAGCAATGGTACAAGGAACAAACCGGCGAATCAGTCAAAGTCATGTACGAGACTTTTGACATAAACGAGAACATGCTTACCGAAATAGAAATCGGACATGAAGACTATGATGTTGTATGCCCTTCCGAATACATCATAGAACGTATGCTGAGGAAAAATCTGCTTCAGCCTATTCAGAAAGATTTCCCGTCACACACACCAAACTGGCTTGGCAACGTGTCACCTTTTGTTGTGGATAAATTTCAGCAGATGGCAACAGAACCAGGGATGGACGTGAGTGACTATGCCATAGGATTCATGTGGGGAACTACAGGATTCTTATACAACACACGATTGGTAAAGCCTGAAGAGGTGGAATCATGGGAAGCACTTTACGACTCTCGGTTCAAAGATAAAATACTGATGAAGGACGCTTTCCGCGACATATACAGTGTAATGGTTTGTTTTGCCCGCTACGATGAGATTGAAAAAGGACTTGTCACACGCGACGAACTTGTTGCCAACATCACTGACGAGAACATCATGAAGGTGGAAGATGCTTTGTTCAGGGCAAAAAAACAAATTGCAGGATGGGAAGTGGATTTTGGCAAAGAACGAATGACTCAAGAGAAGGCATGGATAAACGTAACCTGGAGCGGAGATGCAATGTGGGCAATAGAAGAAACTGCCGAGTTAGGAGTTGAGCTTGATTATATAGTGCCAAAGGAAGGAAGCAACTGCTGGTTTGACGGATGGGTAATACCTCGTTTTGCAAAAAACGTGAAGGCTGCAAGCTACTGGATAAATTTCATGTGCAAATCTGAGAACGCCGTTCGCAACATGAACGAAATTGGATATGTCAGCGTAATAGGAACGCAAGAGGTGATGGAAGCGATGGTGGACGATGAGATTGAAGAGACTTACAATCTTTCATACTTCTTCAAAGACGCAGAAGGTGCTGACTCACTGCACATCAATCCCGTGATGTATCCGGATTTGAGTGTGATTGAGCGCTGCGCTCTTATGCACGACTGTGCTGACAAGAATGAAGACATGATTGAAATGTGGTCAAGAGTGAAGGGCAACAGCCTTGATACTAAAATGCTCACATTCATTCTATCTGTATTCACGCTCATTATAGTGGCAATAGTATGGCACAAAGTAAAAATATGGAGAAAGCGCCGTCAAAGAAGCAGAAGGCTTAAAATAGCACGCAAACGCGGCTCGTGGGATATTTAGTTTTAAGGAGTTAAGGAGTTAGAGGGAGTTAAGAAGTTAAAGGAGTTAAGGAGTTAAGAAGTTAAGGAGTTAAGAAGGGGAGTTAAAAGGAGGAGTTAAAAAAAGGACGGCGGAACGGAATAGGAGTTCACGTAGTAGTCCACACCTTACAACCTTATAACCTCATAAACCTTACAACATCACAACATAAAGAAACTAAAACAATCAGCAGGTTTCCGGTATCGGGAACCTGCTGATTGATTTAAGACCTGATACATACTAAAGCTATCTAACAATTCCTAATCAGCACACATATTTTCATCTGTCTGCTTGCCGAATTAAAAAAGAAATGCTATTTTCGTGGGACAATTCCATTACGGAATTCCAAGGATAAAACTAATCATCTGATTACCACCTCTGAACATATAAAACATGGAAGATTTCATTCATTTACACGTACATACTCAATACTCTATTCTTGACGGACAGGCAAGTATTCCTAAACTTGTGGAGAAAGCTATCGGGAACGGCATGAAAGGAATTGCTGTAACCGACCATGGCAACATGTTCGGCATTAAAGAATTGTTCAATTACTGTAACAAAGTGAATGGAAAGAACCGTGACAAGGTAAAGGAAGCTCAGAAACTCATTGATGAAATAAAGGCTGGTACTCTAAACAGGCTTGACAAAGACGGCAAAGACAAATATGAGGGCAAAAGTGAAGACATTCTTGTAAAAGAAGCGGAGGCCACAATTGCTAAAACAACTCCAAAACTGGACTTCAAGCCTATATTCGGCTGTGAGATGTATTGCGCCCGACGTGGAATGAAACTTAAAGAAGGAAAAATTGACAGCAGCGGATGGCATTTGATTCTTCTTGCAAAAAACAAAACAGGATATCATAACCTTGTGAAGTTAGTAAGCCACGCATGGGTGGACGGATTCTACAATCGCCCACGAACAGACCACGAGGAACTGAAGAAATATCACGAAGGACTGATTGCTTGCTCTGCCTGCATTGCTGGTGAGGTGCCTTCATACATTCGAAAGGGACAGATGGATAAGGCTGAAGAAGCTGTTCTATGGTTCAAAAACTTGTTTGGCGATGATTACTATCTGGAATTGCAGCGACATGAAGTCAAAGATCCATTCCAAAGAGCAAACAGAGAGACTTTTCCACTGCAAGAAGAATGTAATAAGGGACTGATTGAGCTTGCACGCAAACATAATGTGAAACTTGTATGCACCAATGACGTGCATTTTGTTGACGAAGAAAATGCAGAGGCACACGACCGTCTTATTTGTCTGAGCACAGGAAAAGACTTGGACGATGCATCAAGAATGCTTTACTCAAAGCAAGAATGGTTCAAGACTAAAGAGGAAATGAACGAGGTGTTTTCAGACGTTCCTGAAGCTCTTAAAAATACTATAGAAATACTCGACAAGGTCGAGACCTATTCTATTGACAATGCGCCAATCATGCCTAACTTCGCTATTCCAAAGGAGTTTGGCACAGAGGAAGAATATAGACAGAGAATAACAGAACAGGAACTGTTTGATGAGTTTACACGTGATGAAAAAGGAAATGTTGTGCTGAGTGAGGAGGACGCTCATAAGAAAATCAAGAAGTTGGGCGGATATGAAAAACTTTACAGAATAAAGTTTGAGGCTGACTACCTGAAAAAGTTAACTTACGACGGCGCTAAAAAATATTACGGAGACCCTATTCCTGAAAATGTACAGGAACTGCTTGACATTGAGCTCCATATAAAGAAAACCATGGGTTTTCCTGGTTACGTACTTATAGTACAGGACTATATCAGGGCTGCAAGGCAAGAACTGGGAGTATGGGTGGGTCCAGGACGTGGATCTGCGGCAGGTTCGGCAGTGGCTTACTGCTTAGAAATCACAAGAGTAGATCCAATAAAATATGACTTGCTGTTTGAGCGTTTTTTGAATCCGGACCGTATATCTCTCTCCCGATATAGACTTTGACTTTGACGATGACGGACGTGGCAAGGTTCTTCAGTGGGTAACAGACAAATATGGAGCAGAAAAAGTAGCACATATCATCACATACGGCACAATGGCAACGAAACTTGCAATCAAGGACGTTGCACGAGTGCAGAAATTACCGTTGGCAACATCAAATGCATTATGCAAAGCTATTCCTGACAAACTGCCGAACGGTAAAAAAATGAATTTGCCAAACGCGATAGAATGCGTAAAAGAACTGCAAGATGCTTCCACTTCACCCGATCCACTACTGCGCGACACCATAAGATATGCACAGATGCTGGAAAACAACGTCAGAAATACAGGTGTTCATGCATGTGGAACCATCATCTGCCGAGACCCTATAGACGACTGGGTTCCTGTATCTACTGCTGACGACAAAGAAACAGGAGAAAAGCTTAGGTGTACTCAATACGACGGGCACGTAATAGAGGAGACTGGGCTTATCAAGATGGACTTCCTTGGATTGAAGACTTTGTCCATTCTGAAGGAAGCAGTGGAAAATATCAAGGAAAGCCTTGGTATAATAGTAGATGTGGATTACTTGGACATAAAAGATTTGCCAACATACCAACTTTACTGTGAGGGACGTACCATAGGTACTTTCCAGTTTGAATCGGCAGGTATGCAGAAGTATCTGCGCGAACTGCAACCTTCAACTTTTGAAGACCTTATTGCCATGAATGCTCTTTATCGTCCGGGACCGATGGATTATATTCCGGACTTTATTGACCGCAAACAAGGAAGAAAGCCTATCGAGTATGACATTCCTGTTATGGAAAAATACTTGAAAGATACATACGGAATCACTGTCTATCAAGAGCAGGTGATGCTTTTGTCACGTCTTCTTGCCAACTTTACCCGAGGCGAAAGTGACACTCTCAGAAAAGCTATGGGTAAGAAGCTAAAAGCCAAGCTTGACGAACTAAGGCCTAAATTCTACAACCAAGGACAAGACAACGGACATCCATTAGACAAACTTCAGAAAATATGGGCTGACTGGGAAAAATTCGCGTCATACGCATTCAACAAGAGTCATGCCACATGCTATTCATGGGTTGCATATCAGACTGCATTCCTGAAAGCTAATTATCCGGCCCAATATATGGCTGCCGTGATGAGCCGAAGTTTGGCAAACATATCAGACATCAGAAAACTGATGGATGAATGTAAATCAATGGGCATTAACACTTTGGGACCAGACGTTAATGAAAGTAGGCAGAAATTCGCTGTCAATGACAAGGGTGACATCCGATTCGGATTAGGAGCCATAAAAGGAATTGGCGACAATGCCGTACAAGCAATTATAGAGGAAAGAAAAAAGAACGGAGTTTTCAAATCTGTATATGACCTTGTAGAAAGAGTAAACCTCTCTGCATGCAATCGCAAGAATCTTGAAAATTTAGTTTTAGCAGGTGCTTTAGACTGCTTCAAAGAGATTCCAAGAGAAGCATACTTCACTCCATGCGGACGCAACAATGAAACATTCATTGAAGCATTGTTGAGATATGGGGTATTATATCAACAAGACAAGAATTCTGCGCAAAACTCACTCTTCGGTGGAATGGGAATGTCAATAGCAACTTCCCACCCGGAACCTCCGACTGAAATAGTTCAATGGAGCGACATGGAACGGCTAAACAGAGAAAGGGATCTGGTTGGAATATACTTATCGGCACATCCACTTGATGAATATGCTATAGTGCTTAATCATGTTTGCAACACAAAAGCAACAGAGATTGAAGACAAGGATACTTTAGCGAAACTTGATGAAGTAACTTTTGGAGGTTTAGTAACAGACATAAGAACAGGACAAACAAAAAAGGGTAATCCATACGGCATAATCAAAATAGAAGACTTTACAGGAGCCGGTGAAATCGCATTATTCGGCAGGGATTGGCTTGATTTCCACAACTGTTTCATGATGGGAACAGCCTTGTATATCACAGGTAAAGCAAAACCGAAGCAGTGGGGACAGGGCGGATACGACCTGGTAATAAACAAAGTGGAACTTATGTCAGACGTTAAGGACACTATCATAGACCGCATTACACTAACTGTACCGCTTGACAAACTCACAGTAACGATGGTAGAGGACCTTGCTGAAATAGCTCAAGAATGTCCTGGAAGAGCAGAACTTTATTTCAACGTGCATTCAAACGACAATATGAAAGCGTGTCTGTTCTCAAGAAAAATCAAAATTTCAGTGGAAAAGAAATTAATTAACTATGTTTATGACCATCCTGACATTGAAATATCAATAAATTGAATATCTTTGCAGTGGGAATTCTCAAAATGTAAAAAGAGCATTCAATATCTTTATAATGACTATCACACTATAACATAAATACTACTAACATAATAAAAGTAAAAACTATGGTTATCAATGATGAAAATTTCGAAGCAGTAGTAGCTGAAGGTAAGCCAATGATGCTTGATTTCTGGGCTACATGGTGTGGACCTTGCAAAAAAATCGGTCCGGACATTGAAGCTCTTGCAGCCGAATACGAAGGCCAAGTAATTGTAGGAAAAGTTAATGTGGAAGAAGCAGACGAACTTGCTTCAAAATTCAGCATCCGCAACGTGCCTACAGTTCTATATCTCAAGAATGGCGAAGTTGTTGACAAAATCGTAGGTGCTGCAACAAAAGCTAAATTTGAAGAGAAACTCAAAGCACTGCTCTAAAAGAAACAAGAGGATGATAAATCCTCATGAAAAAGGCACGGATATGTAAAGTACAATAATAAAATGTATGAACAATCCGTGCCTACTTGAAAGATTAAGCAAAATAAGACACAGACAAATTACATAGGCGCTAATAAAGAATTATTATATCTAATCATTAGCCCACATGCAGTCTTGACAAATCTAATCACAAACTTTAAATC
>JAFTTD010000222.1 GCA_017466965.1 Bacteroidaceae bacterium | reverse complement strand
GGCTATTGCATATCTTCTTTTCTTTGCAAGGACTTTGCGGCTTGTGCCTTTGAAGTTAAGCCGAACGAGTGTGATGTTGGCTCTTCGCAACATTGGCTATCAGTGTAAAGTTGGCTCTTCAACATTGTTTGGTGAACTGACGCTTGCCGTATTGGTTTTTGTGGGAAATCTTGTTTTTATGGAGCATTTAGGTGATGCTGGCGTGGGAGCGTTCGGCATAGCGTGCTATTATACGCCATTTTTCTTTATGATGGGTAATGCAATAGCCCAATCAGCGCAGCCCATCATCAGTTACAATTATGGAATTTCAAGATGGAACGAGATAAGAAAAGCGCGAAAGCTGCTCCTTTCCACATCTGTTGCTATCGGAATGGTTGTTGCTTTGTTGTTTGCTTTTATTCCGGACTGGTTGGTGGCTCTCTTTGTTGATGCCACAAGTGAGGCGGGCCAGATTGCTATTGAGGGATTCCCTTATTTTGCTTCAGGTATTGTTTTCTTTATCCTGAATGTGGCGATAGTTGGTTATTATCAGAGTGTGGAGCAGATAAAGCGTGCAACAGTTCTTGTTTTTCTGCGTGGATTTGCCTTGCTTCTGCCTACTTTCATTTTCCTTCCAAAGCTACTCGGCTCGGCTGGTATATGGCTTGCAATGCCTGTAGCCGAGATTATTACGACAATAGCTATTGTGATGATGTTTTTTAAGTTACATGCCAAAAGGCATTGATGCAAGAATAACTTTTTGTCAGATAATTCATTTATAGATTGGAAGGATTTGTTTGGCAAAATGGTTTTGTCGTGAAATTTTATGCGTTTTGCAGGCTCATTGTTTTATCAACGAGCCTGCGTTTAAATATTAACGAGCCTGCGTTTATAATTAAATGAGCCTGCGTTTATTTGAAAATGCGGGCTCGTTGGTTTTGTGAATGTTTTCTTGTAGTATAATTTATGGTGGTGTCTGCATAGCTATATTGTAAACGAAGCTTCTGTGTATCAATACTTTTATTTGATAATATTCGTGAAGAAATGTCAAGGCTTTTATGATTATTGTTATATTTGCAATAGAATAATTGATTTAAGAGTATGAAAGAACTTAAATGCCCGAAATGCGGGGGTGTATTTACTGTTGATGAGGCTGATTATGCTTCTATTGTTAACCAGGTTAAGAATGCGGAGTTTACTTCTGAGGTGGAACGCCGCTTGGGTGAACTTCACAAACAATACGAAGCTGAGCAAAGGACTGCTGTAGCTGTTGCAGAGCAGAAACTGCAAGCTGAGCAAAGCAAATATATGGTGGAACTGAGCAAAAAGGATGGTGATATTGTTCAGCTGCAGGAGCGCATTAAAAATATGGAGAGGGAGAAGAAGGCTGAAATGGCTTTAGCGCTGTCTGCCCAAGAGAATGACATTGCGGCTCTGAAAGCTCAGATTGAGCAGAATCAGAGCCAGAAGACTATTGCTGTTATGGAGGAAAAGCAGAAAGCGCAGAAGCTGATGAAGGATAAGGACGATGAGATTGCGCAGCTGCGGTTTGACAAGGATGCAGAAATAGCGCGTCTGAAAGCTGACAATAAACTGGGTATGACTCAGGCTTCGCTTCGTGAGAACAGCATTCGTCAGGAATATGAAACGCGTCTGAAGTTTGCTCAGGAACAGATTGATTACTATAAGGACATGAAGAGCCGCATGTCAACTAAGATGATTGGTGAAACGCTTGAAATTCATTGCAGTACGGAATTTGAACAACGACTTCGCCCATTCTTGCCTTATGCGTATTTTGAGAAGGACAATGATGCTTCTGGCGGCTCAAAGGGCGATTTCATATTCCGCGATTCAGACGGTGATACAGAGTATATCTCTATCATGTTTGAGATGAAGAACGAGATGGATACCACAGCAACGAAACACAGAAATGAGGACTTCTTCAAAAAGCTTGATTCTGACCGTATTAAGAAAAACTGTGAATTTGCTGTTCTTGTTTCTCTTCTTGAACCTGATAACGAACTGTATAATGGCGGTATTGTTGAAGTTCATCAGTATGAAAAGATGTATGTCATACGTCCGCAATTCTTTATCCCGCTTATAACATTGCTGGTGCAAACGTCACGAAAGAGCCTGGAATATAAGAAACAGCTGATTCTTGCGCAGAGCAAGGAAGTGGATGTCACGAACTTTGAAAATTCATTGCTTGATTTTCAAGATAAATTTGGCAGGAACTATCGTCTTGCAAGCGAAAAGTTCAAGACTGCCATTGATGAAATAGACAAGTCAATAGCTCATCTGCAGAAGATAAAAGATGCATTAATAGGGTCGGAGAACAATCTGCGTCTTGCCAACGATAAGGCGCAAGACCTGACAATAAAGAGGTTGACACGCAATAACCCTACGATGAAACAGAAGTTTGAGGAGGCGAAAAGACAAATCGAGTAATTATCCGTTCGTAAGTAAATCATCTTGAAATAATTATAACTACAAAATAAACATATTATGAAAAAGTTTTTGATTTTTGCGTTTTCTGCACTTTTTAGCATTGGATGTTTCTCGCAGAAGCCTTTGTTGCATTATGATTTCAAGAAAACAGATGGAAAAACTGTAAGGAACAAATACGAATCGCATTATGACGGCACATTGAAAGGCTCTGCCATAATAAAAGAGGTGAATGGCAAAAAATATGCATATCTTGGGCATGACCATGGATACATTGACATGGGAGCAGAAATAGGTGAGGCTCTGAAGGATATGGATGAATTTACGGTGGCAGTGAAATATCTTGTCGAAACAGATGCTTCGCTTAAGGGAAATGGATATTTCTTGTGGGCTTTTTCAACATTAGAGCAGAATACTCAGGACAAAGGGCTTTATCATGCATACAAGCTCAATGTTCAGCGTGGCGAAAACTCCATCGGAGGATGGTCGCGCGAAACTATTCTGGAGATAGGCAAGCCTTCTGAGAAGGGCGAATGGCAGTATGTGGTCTATACTCAGAAAGGGGCAGAAGGACGCTTGTTCTTGAATGGCAGGCTTGTTGCCTATAATAATGAGATGTACACGATGGAAAGAACTTTTTCAGGAAAGATACCGATGTTCAACTGGATTGGGCGAGCTCCTTTCAAAGGCGATGCTTATCTTGCAGGAACCTGGATTGGCGATGTCAGAGTTTATAATGAAGCATTGTCAGATAAAGGCGTAAGGAAATTGGCTGCAAAAGTGTTGGGGAAATGATAGGGTGTAAGTCTTTTTGAAAGATAATGTTATATGATATATCTGAAAAGTTTTGATCTGATGTCCGAAACGGCAGAAGAACAGTATCTGAACAATTTCAAGCGTACCTGCTTTGAGTCATACTATCCGATGATGATGTTTCCGAATAAGCATCTTGTGAGTATTGATTTTTCTGACATAACGATATTCTGCGGTGGAAACGGTTCGGGCAAGAGTACTTTGCTAAATATAATATCAGAGAAACTTGAACTGAACAGGAGCACACCGTTCAATAAAACGTATTTCTTTGAGCCGTATCTTGAGTGTTGTGAATATGAAATGGCCATCCGTGAACCTTTAAGAGTGAAGAGCATAAAAGATAAATCCAGAATAATAACCAGCGATGACGTGTTTAATCATATCATAAAGGTGCGAGAGAGGAATGAGAGCCTGGATTTTAAGCGTAGGCTTGTTTTTCAGGAAAAGACTGATATGAACAGGTATGGTTTCAAGTATCCTCGTTTTTCTTCGGACAACCCTAATTCCGTTAAAGAATATTCAAGGCTCATGCAAATGTCAAAGCAGTCTGCATCTAAATATGTCAGTAAGAATGTAGGCATTGATGAGCGAACATATTCTAACGGGGAGAATGGCTACAGATATTTTATTGACGCTATTCAGCCTGTCGCTATTTATCTGTTGGATGAACCTGAAAATTCTCTTTCGGCTGAAATGCAGTTGGAATTGGCGCATTTTATTCAAGGAATGGCTAAGCTTTATGAGTGTCAGTTTATAATGTCAACTCATAGTCCTTTTCTTTTGTCAATACCAGGGGCGCGCATTTACGACATGGACGCAGACCCTGTTTCTGTACGCAAATGGACAGATTTGCCTAATGTCAGAATCTTTCATGAATTCTTCAAAGACCATAGCTATGAATTTGCGGATGAGTAGCCGTAGGATAATCTTGCAGGTTAAATATGTAGTTTTCATCTGATAATATCTGCCTTTTGTGTGAGATACGTTACCGCGCATTTCTCAGCCTGTTTGGCATATACAAATAAAAAGATTCACATTGCTTAAACAATGTGAATCAAAATTCCTGCTGTAGGGTTTTGCTATATTTTATTTTGTGTTGTATTGTGTCAATTTTGTTTATATATCATTTTGCATTTAGGTGCATCAAAGTACATTGTAGCTTCATTCTCAAGCAAAAAAGTCTCCCATTTCGGAAGTTTTTTTGTATTTGGATTGCCTGTGCGGGCAAAATTTATCAGCGCACTGCTCATTTTGTCGCCCAATTTTATACCTGCTTTAGTTGCGCCTGTCATTGAGGCGCTTTTCAGTACGTTGTTGAAGAAAAATGGAATGTCCGAGTTGTGACAGGCGTGATGGTTTCCGTCCATAGTAGGTACTTGATAACCTGATAGATATACATAAACTGGCGCTCCTCCGTCTTTTGTTCGGATACCTGCTTGTCGTATTACTGCAGGACGAACCATCTGGTCGATGTTTGGTGTGGAAAATTCGTTCAATGTAGAACCTATAACAAGCGGAATGTTGTTTGAGATTTTTTCGCTTCCGTTTTCAAATATTCCAGGCATTATGTTACCGTCGTTTACAGGTCCCCATGACACTCGCCCTCCGCCCTTGCTGGCTATTTCTCTTACTGCTTGATTAGCTGCAGATAGAAGTTTCTCGTAAGGAACTTTCTGTATGCTGTCAATGCTTTGATGATTAAGTCCCAGTAGTTCGGCTGTGCGTATTCCTACTTTCCGGGACATCTCTTGAGGCGTGCTGCCAAGGAAAGAACCGCTCATTACCATTGCCCTGTGATACAGCCCTTGAGCGGAAGGCATACAAAGAAGTGTTGACACTTTGCCGCCTCCTCCGGATTGGCCGAAGATGGTTACGCAATCTGGGTCACCTCCAAAAAAGGCAATATTTTCTTTCACCCATTTAAGTGCCGCAACAATGTCGGTTATGCCTACATTTGCAGAGCCTTTATATTTCTCACCAAAAGCAGACAAGTCAAGGAAACCCAATACATTCAGACGATGGTTTATCGTTACTACTACTACATCTCCCTTGTCAGCCAGATTGCGCCCGTCATATCCAGGATGTTCTTGCCCGTTTCCGGATGTGTATCCTCCTCCATGCAGCCAAAAGAGAACAGGTCGCTTCTTACCGTCATTAAGCCCTTTTGTCCAAATGTTAAGTCGTAGGCAGTCTTCGCTCTGATAGCCGTCATTCCACTGATAGAAGAATGCGTTCTGGTCTGCTTTCCATCCTGTATTTTTTGCTTGTGGACATACTGGCCCCCAGTGGCGGGAAGAGCGGATGCCATTCCATGAGTCAGGCTCTTCCGCTTGCATGAATCTTTCTGCCTTTGCATACGGAATGCCTTTGTATGTATATACATTGCGTTCGATATATCCACATACTTCTCCGTATTTGGTCTGTGCCGTAGTGGCTTTGGTTGAGCTGTCGAAGACTTGGGCTTTCATTCCTGTAAAAACAGAAAGTGCAATTAAAAGAAATATATTTTTCATGATGCAGTATATTTGAATAATTATGTGAAGTTATTTCATGTAAATAAGCGTTTTAGTGTCTGATATATTTTCAGGCAATAATTATTACTTGAAGGATTTTTAAGGCTTAAGCTTGTTTTTCAAGAATTTCACAATGTGGTCGTTTGCCTTAACGTGTGTAGAACTTTCAGGGAATCCGTGAGCGCCTCCTTCTACAACATTGACTTTGCAATTTTTATAAATATTGGCAGCACGTTCTATGTAATTGCCAGAAGCAACTGGGTCTTTGTCACCATATACAATCATGACATCACCATTGTATTTTTTTATTTCCTCAAAAAGTTTGTATCCTAT
>JAFTTD010000221.1 GCA_017466965.1 Bacteroidaceae bacterium | reverse complement strand
TTTTATAGAAAGTCTTGGCTACGAATGCCAGAAAGTTGAAGACCTCACAACTTACCCTTCTATCTTGGGAGGACGTGTTAAGACACTTCATCCAAAGGTGTTCGGTGGTATTCTCGGTCGTCGCGAACTTGAAAGCGACCAGCAGGAAATGTCTAAGTATGAAATACCTGAAATAGACCTTGTAATTGTTGACCTTTATCCGTTTGAAGAGACAGTAGCAAGTACTAATGACGAGCCTACTATCATTGAGAAGATTGATATAGGTGGTATTTCTCTTATTCGTGCAGGAGCAAAGAACTTCAACGATGTAGTTATAGTTCCAAGCAAAGCTGAGTATGCTCCACTTCTTGAAATTGTAAAGAAACAAGGTGCTGAAACTACAAAAGAACAGCGCAAATGGTTTGCAATGAAAGCATTCGGTGTTAGCTCACATTACGACACAGCTATTCATGCTTATTTTGAAAAGTAATTTTTTAATCAATCTCAAGACAAAGAAGTAAGAATTAAAATAAAATAAAGCTCTTAAGGGCTTTAAGGATTTTAGGGACTTTAAAGCCCCTAAAGACTTTAAGGACCTTAAAGACTTTGAAGACTTAAAAGACTTTGAATACCTAAACACTTCAAAAGACTTTAAAGCTCCTAAAGACTTTTAATTCTTACTTCCAATAAAACCATAAAAAAGAAATAACATGGGATTTTTTTCTTTAACGCAGGATCTTGCCATGGACCTCGGCACAGCAAATACTATCATTACTTGTGGTGGTAAGATTGTTGTTGACGAGCCGTCTGTTGTAGCCCTCGACCGTAACACCAAAAAGATGGTAGCAGTGGGCAAGAAGGCAAAGATGATGTATGAAAAGACACATGAAAATATTATAACTTGTCGTCCATTGCGTGACGGTGTCATTGCAGACTTCAACGCATGTGAGCAGATGATGCGCGGACTTATCAAGATGGTTAATTCGGGCCATCACCTTTTCACTCCATCGCTTCGCATGGTTATTGGTGTCCCTTCAGGTTCAACAGAAGTGGAACTTCGTGCTGTACGTGACAGCGCGGAGCATTCTGGCGGACGTGATGTGTACTTGTTGTTTGAACCAATGGCTGCTGCTATAGGTATTGGCCTTGACGTTGAAGCTCCTGAAGGATGTATGGTTGTTGACATAGGTGGCGGTTCAACAGAAATTGCAGTTATTTCACTTGGTGGAATTGTGACAAACAATTCTATTAGAGTTGCAGGAGATGACCTTACAGCGGACATTCAGGAATATATGAGCCGTCAGCACAATGTGCTTGTCAGCGAGCGTATGGCAGAAAGAATCAAGATAAATGTAGGTTCCGCATTGACAGACCTTGAAGAAAATGCTCCAGAAGACTACGTTGTTCATGGTCCTAACCGAATCACATCGCTTCCTATGGAGATTCCTGTGTGCTATCAGGAGATTGCGCATTGTATTGACAAGTCTATTGCACGCATTGAAACAGCTGTTCTGAATGCCTTGGCCAACACTCCTCCTGAACTTTATGCCGACATTGTTAAAAATGGAATTTGGCTTACAGGTGGCGGTGCATTGCTTCGTGGACTTGACAAGCGTCTTACTAACAAAATCAAGATTCCTTTCCATATAGCAGAGGATCCATTGCATAGTGTGGCAAAAGGTACAGGCATTGCGCTGAAGAATGCTCAAAACTTTACTTTCCTTATGAGATAAACGATGCGAAATCTCATAGATTTTCTCTTCGGACATGTCCACTGGCTTGTTTTTATTGCACTTGAAGTGGTTAGTTTCATGCTTCTTTTTAGCTCTGGAGGCTACCAAGGCAGTGTGTATCTAACTACAGCCAATACATTTGTGGGCAAGATATATGAACACACGAACAATGTGGTTTCATTTCTGAATCTGCATTAAGTGAACCAAAGTCTTGAAGCTGAAAATGTTGTTTTGCGTAAACGTATTGCAGAGCTTGAAGAGAATTTGCATCAGAATGTCTCTGATTCTTCTGATTTAGCGACATTAAAACTTCCTGAATATGAATTTGTCGGTGCAAGAGTAGTCAAGGCTACTCTTCATCGTCCTAATAATCTTATAACGATAAATAAAGGCAAGGACGATGGAGTGAGACCGGAGATGGGCGTAGTCTGCTCTAAGGGTGTGGTTGGTGTGGTTTACATTGTGTCCGAACATTATTCTGTTCTTCTTCCATTATTGAACCTCAGTTCCAAGACGAGTTGCCGCATTAATGGCTCTGAGTATTTCGGCACAATGGAATGGCGTCGTGGAGCTGTTGACGAAGCTTTTGTAACAGGCATTCCACGTCATGCAAAAGTTTCAGAGGGAGACATCATTGAAACAAATGGATATTCTGATATTTTCCCTCCAGGCATACCGATAGGCAAGGTTTGTGACATTGAGTCATCTGTAGATGGAATGTCATATATTCTGAAGATTAAATTGTTTACAGATTTCAGCAATCTTCAGAATGTCAGCATAATTACAAATTATTCCAACTCCGAGAGGCGAGGCATAGAGGAAAAGGCGGAATCCTTGACTACAGATGATTAGTTAGCAAAATAGATTTTTAGGTTATATGTTCCTAATGAAAGTGAATGTAAATGAATAATGTTATATTAGTTCGTTTGGCAAGATTGTTTCTGGTGCTTGTTGTTCAGATTTTTCTGTTTAACAATCTGTACCTATGGGGCTATGCAACTCCACTTTTCATGGGTTATATGATTACTTGCTTCCACCGTGGGACTTCCCGCATAATACTTTTGTTGTGGGGATTCACTACCGGCATTGTGTATGATATATTTTCAAATACAGCAGGGATTGGCGCTGCAAGCTGCACATTGCTTGCTATGCTACAGCCTCATCTGTTAGCAGCTTTTGCTCCTCGTGACGTGGCTGATGATTTTACGCCTTCAATGCGCATGATGGGAACCTGGCGTTTCATTTCATATTTGCTTGTTTCGTTTTTCATCCTTCACTTTTCTTTTTACCTGCTTGATGCATTCATGCTGTCAGACATTCTTTTGACTCTCTTGGCTACATTTGCGGGAACAATTGCCACCACTGCAGTTGTTTTTTTCTCAGACATGTTAGTGAGAGGCAATAAGCGCTGATACATAATAATCAACGTTTCACTTCGTTTTCTATATTTATATAATACGCATGAGTAACCACATACTTGAAAGCAGAAGATATGTTATTGGTGGCATTGCTTTAATCATTGTCGCTACATACATTGTGCGCCTTGCTTTCCTGCAGCTCATGAGTGGTGACTACAAGGCTCATGCGGACAGTAATGCCTTTTACAACAAAGTTTTGTATCCTTCAAGAGGAATTATTTACGACCGCAATGGAAAAGTGATGGTTTACAATCAGCCTGCATACGACATTATGGTTGTAACCCGTGAACTTAAAGGGCTTGACACGCTGGATTTCTGCCGCACTGTCGGAATGACGCGAAAGGAATTTGAAGACAGAATTGAAACAATAAAAGACAGGCGCAAGAATCCTGGATATTCTTCATATACTCACCAGTTGTTCATTGGCCAGATACCTTCTGAAGAGTTTTCTGTTCTTCAGGAAAAACTATTCCGTTATGACGGCTTCTACATTCGTGAACGTCCTATCCGCCGATATGGCTATCCTTACGCCGCACACCTTCTGGGAGATGTTGCTGAAGTGTCTCAACGTGACATTGACCGTGATGACTATTATGCTCCAAGCGACTATATGGGTAAACAAGGCGTGGAGTTGTCTTACGAGAAATATCTGCGTGGAGAAAAAGGTGTAGAGGTACAGCTTCGTGATGCTCGCGGACGTATTCGTGGCAAATATAAAGACGGTGCGTTTGACCGTATGCCTATACCAGGCAAAAACCTTACGCTGAGTGTTGACATTGAACTTCAGAAACTTGGTGAACGGCTAATGACGGGCAAGAAGGGAAGTATTGTTGCCATTGAACCTGAAACTGGAGAAATCTTATGCATGGTTTCAGCTCCTTCATACGATTCACGTCTGATGGAAGGAAAGCGCAGAGGCAAAAGCATGATAGAAATGAGCCGTGATCCGATGCGTCCATTGCTGAATCGTGCTGTTCTCGGCACATATCCTCCTGGTTCAACTTTCAAGACATCTCAAGCTTTGACATTCTTGCAGGAAGGAATAATAGAAGAAAACACTCTTTACCCATGTTCTGGCGGATTCAGGTTCGGTCGTCTTAAAGTTGGCTGCCATCCTCATGCAGCGCCACTGCCTCTTAAACCAGCCATAGCAACTTCGTGCAACGGATATTTCTGCTGGGGACTATATTACATGTTTGCCAACCGTAAAAAATATCCTACTGTGCAAGACGCAATGACTCGCTGGAAGGATTATATGGTATCTATGGGATTTGGATATAAGCTCGGTGTGGATTTGCCAAGCGAATCACGCGGACTGATTCCTAATGCGCAGTATTACGACAAATGGTATAGGGGAAGTTGGAATGGGCTTACTGTAATAAGTATATCTATTGGGCAGGGAGAAGTGCTCCTTACCCCGCTTCAGATTGCAAACCTTGGAGCCACAATTGCTAACCGTGGATATTATATCACGCCTCATTTAGTGAAAGGCATTGAGGGCGATGAAATTGCAGACAGCTTGAAAGCAAAGCATTATACAATGGTTGATGAGGAGTATTATGAAACAGTTGTTGAGGGCATGAGAGCTGCCGTAACAGACGGAACATGCCGCATTGCCAACAACACGATGTATGAGGTGTGCGGAAAAACCGGTACGGCTCAGAATCCTCACGGTGCAGACCATTCAGCCTTTATGGGTTTTGCGCCTA
>JAFTTD010000220.1 GCA_017466965.1 Bacteroidaceae bacterium | reverse complement strand
AATTCTAAGGATGAGAATGGTCGTGAATACAAAAACGGAATCCAGCAAGCTACATCAAAGAACCTTACAGGACCATGGAAGGAAGATTTCAAATACTTGGATGCCTATTCAGACAGAGGTGTAGTTGTTGAGGGAAGTAGTGTGTTCAAACTCAATGGCAAAGACGAATATATCCTGATGTACGACCTCTATAGCAGTGGCCGTTATGAGTTCCAGAGAAGTACCGACCTGTTCACTTTTACAGAACAGCCAGAATCGTTCAACATGGACTTCTTCCCACGTCATGGCTCAATAATCTCCGTCACAGCCGATGAATTGGACCGTCTCCAGCAGAAATGGGGCAACGTTCTCAATCCATGATTTCCCAACGAATAAAACATACTTTTGATAGAGGGTGCGCATTCCATTTTGATGTGCCCCTCATATTTTATTATTAAGATTTATATTTGCCTAAATCTATCAAATTCAGAATACATTCTGTATGTAGCAAAAACAAAGGGATTCCGTTGATTTTCAGCGGAATCCCTTGGGAACTGGGTGTGATTCGCTTGGGGCTCGAACCCAAGACCCCAACATTAAAAGTGTTGTGCTCTACCTGCTGAGCTAGCGAATCTGACCTTATAAAAGCTTTTGAGAATGGTTGCGCATTGATTTTTACTCACTGCTCTTCTCGTAAGCGGTTGCAAAGGTAGGGACTTTTTGTTAAAAGGCAAATTATTTAGGCACTTTTTTATCGTTTATGTTGCTTTTTTGTTGTTTTGCTGTTGTGATTTTTGCAAAAAAGGGGTGCTGGATGCTGTTTTTTAGGGATGAATGTTCATTTATTATGTGTGGCATTCTTGTTTTTCTAATCAGAATTCTATGTTTTTTACTTCTTTAATTTATCCTTCCTATAACATCTTTACTTTTCTAACTCCCTTTAACTCCTCTTTATATCTTATTAACTTCCTCTTTTACTTACTTTATTTAAATTTTGTTCTTTTTGTTTGTAGGGACTTTTTCTCTTAAAAAATAGCGCTTGTAGTATGATACGATAATCGTCGTGAGTGGCAAAGCTACGATGAGGCCTACAAATCCGAGCAGACTGCCCCATATTGAAAGCGACAGTAGGATTATAGCTGCGTTTAGTCCTGTAACTTCTCCCATTATTCTTGGCACTAATATCCAGTCTTGTATCGCCTGTACTGCAAGGAATACTATCGTGACGCTTATTGCTATTCCCCAGACACTTTCACCTGTGTCGTATGCTTTCAGGAGTCCTAATATTAATGTTGGTATTATTCCGATGACTTGTAGGTACGGAACAAGATTGAGCAATCCTATGAACAATCCTAATGGTATGGCCAACGGAAAGTCAATGATGGCGAAACCTATAGAGAAAAGTATTCCTACTATGAAGGCGATAAGTGATTGTCCTCTGAAATAGCTGTTCATGCTGTTTTCTACATCTTTGATTATTTCTTTCACTATGTTGCGATGAGAGTTTGGTACGAGATGGATGAAGCCTTGGTTTATGCGCTCGTAGTCCATGAGTATGAAGAACAGGTATATTATGGCTATCAGTGAACCAATGATTCCAAACAACGCATTGACTGATGATGAGATAAAGCGTATGAACTGTGGAACTCTTTCTTCAAGGAATGTGGTTATGTCGCTGAAGCTGATCATGCTTGAAAGTGTTTTTATGTCGATGTTCTGCCTCAGAAAATTCTCTATTTCAATGGGTATTGTCAGATTTTTGCTGCCGTTTGTTGCATAGTTTATTATTATGTCCTTAAGTCTGACTATTTCATCTATGACTGGGGGAATGATGAATCGGCATGCTAAGAAAAAAGCAGTAAGTAGTAGTGTCAATGTTATGATGATGCTTGCTATTCGGGAGCGTATGCGGCATCTGTACTGGAAGAAACAGATTATGGGGTATAGTAAGTAAGCTATGAGCCATGCTATGAGGAATGGCAACAGTACTCCGCTCAGGTGTTTAAGCAGAAGGAAAAGTCCTGTTATAACAGCTATTATTGCTATTCCGCGGACGAATTTGTCGAATGTTATTTCTTTGTTCATGCGAAAGTGTTTTATTGGTACGAAATTAACGTTTTTCTATCACTAAATGTTAATAAATGGTGCAAAAAAGTTTTGTTTTTAAAAAAAGATATTGTTTTTTAAATAATTCTGCAGTTATGTTTGCTTTTATTTTTACATTTGTGTTGTAAATATAAAATGATGTTTATGGGCAAACTTTATGTTGTACCTACACCTGTTGGTAATATGGAAGATATGACATTCCGTGCCATCAGGATTTTGAAGGAAGCAGATTTGATTTTGGCTGAAGACACACGCACGTCGGGCGTACTCCTAAGCCATTATGATATTCATAACGAACTGATGTCGCATCATAAGTTCAATGAACATCAGTCCTTGCCGTCACTCATTTCCCGACTGAAGTCCGGTGCAACAATAGCTCTGGTTAGCGATGCCGGCACTCCGGCAATCAGCGATCCAGGATTCCTGCTGGTGCGCGAGTGTGTTCGCAATGGTATAGAGGTGCAGACATTACCCGGCCCTACAGCATTCGTTCCCGCCCTTGTGTCGTCTGGCCTGCCTAACGACAAGTTCTGCTTTGAAGGCTTCTTGCCACAAAAGAAAGGACGTCAGACTCGTTTGGAACAGCTCAGCACAGAATATAGGACAATAATATTTTATGAATCGCCCCATAGACTGCTCAAGACCCTCCAGCAGTTCTCTGAAATTTTTGGTGAGAACCGTCAGGTTAGTGTGTGCAGAGAAATATCTAAAATTCATGAAGAGTGTGTCAGGGGCAGTTTGAAAGAAGTTGTGGCGCATTTCACTGAGTTTGAACCAAGAGGCGAGATTGTTGTTGTATTGGCAGGTATGGATAATGGCGAGAAGCCAGTGAAGGAGAAGAACCGTTCGAAGAACAAATATAAGAATGTTGATTCGGAGAATGAAGATGAATAAAAGTGAAAATAGATAATAATGAACAAATTAAAAAAAATGATGCTTATGAAGAAGATTTTTTTATTGGTTGTATGTGCTGCTATGTTGGTGGCATGTGACGAAAGCGGACGTTCATCTAAGGTACAGAATGAATTAGACTCATTGCAGAGTGTTATTGATAAGAAAGATTTAGAATTAAACGATCTGATGGGTACCTTCAATGAGATTCAGCAGGGATTCAACCTTATTAATGAGGCTGAGGGAAGAGTTAATCTGATGAGTGCTAATACTGAGGCTAACGGTGTAGCAGACAATATCCGTGAAAACATGACGTTCATTCAGGAAAAATTGATTGAAAACAGAAACAAAATTGAGGAACTTCAGAAAAAACTTAATTCCAGCAATGTTGCTACAGCACAATTTAAGGAGAGTGTTCAGAATTTGACAAACCAACTTAAAGCGAAAGCTATTGAAGTAGAGAAACTGAGATTGCAACTGGCAGAGAAGGATGTGGCTATTGCAGCTTTGAACGATTCACTCTTTGTTCTATCAGAGTAACATAAGAGGATGATTGAGAAGAATGCCAAGACAGAAGAGATTGCTCGTATTCAGGACAAAATGCTTAATACAGCATGGTATGTGTTCGGAACAAGCCGTGAACTTAAGGAGCATCGTATTCTTGTTAAGGGTGATGTTCTTCAGACAAGTGATTTCAACAAGGATTATTTTACAAAAATAGACATTCGCAAGACTACTGTCATTCCTTTGTCTTCTAAATCAGCAAAGATTCTTACTACACATCCAGAAGATTCGTATGCGCTTATGAAGGACTCAAAGGGCGAATATACATTGCGCATCAGAGATGCCGGAAAATTCTGGAGCGTTTCTAAATACCTTGTTATAAGAACAAAGTAACAGGACATATTCAAGTTTATGAACTCATGAATCAGTGGAGTCACTTGTTAACTCCAAGTTTACATATATAAAATCTTTAAGTTAATCTTGAGAAACTTAAATTAATCCACAACAAGCACAAGAAGCATGAAAAGAAAGGTTATAGCATTGTTTATGATGCTCGTTGCGACAACGATGATGTTTGCACAAAACCCAGATTGGCGACCTACAGGTGTATGGCCATTTATAAACCAGCGTTTCAATGTGGCTACTGTTGTTACAGGCTTTGTGAAGCTGAAGAAGACGGTAGTGCCATGTAACATTCATATTGGCAATCAGACTTTATGGTATGCACAGAATGATACTTTGATGGAAGCTATACCAGGTTCTATTTTAAGAGTTGAATTTCCTGATGGCAGTGTATATATACCGGTAAATAACCGTTTGTTCGGTAAAATCGTTCGTGAAGATTCGCTTGCTAATGGTATTGGTAGGGTAATCAAGGTTGTTGAAGTTGACCAAGAGGAATTAAATCGTAATGCGATGGATGTTCTCAATACTACAGCCTCACTCTTGAACTCGCAATTTGCAGGTTTCTCTTCATTGGGAGCACAGATAGCAGATGTTACAGGAGGAGAATCCTTGGAGGAGAAACCAATCCCGCTTGCCGTATCATTCTATTTTGTATATAATGGAGAACTGTTTGAGGCTTCGGAGAAGAATATCCTAAAGCACATTGATCCAAAGCGTAAATCAGAGTACCGTTGGTACACCCGTAATGCAGAAGTAATATCCAGCAGTGAGAAGTCAATGCTGAAAGTATGGCAAGATTTCTTCTTGAACTATAGTACACCTATAAAGAAAGGAAGATAAAAATAGTGGGGAGCTTAGAATATATTTAGATCGTATTTTTTGTTCTAAGCTCCCGCACTACTGATGAAAGAGGAATTCAGGTTTGTAACATTATTTCAAAGAGCGAATAAAGTATTCATTGTCCATTAAGATGAACCAATACTTTCATAATGTTCTTGAAACAAATCTTTTTGTATGTTTAATCCTGTGTTTCATTGTTGGCGACCTCAGTTTCGCCCACAAATTTCACCTGTCGCATGAGAGTCTTCAAATGGCTGCTTGGAGTGAGCAATATTCGGCGCGACTTCACGTTGTCAGTACTTATGTCCTCAGCATTATCCACTGACTTGCATTTTACGGAGAATCGCAGAGTGCCTATGCGTCCCAACTGTATAGAGTGACCGTTGAGGAGCAACTGCTCAATTTGTTTCACAATAGCATAGAAAGAAGCTGACACCATAGCCTCAGAAACACCCGAGTCGTCAGAAGCATGCTTCACCAGTTCGTCAGTATCAATTTTTGAAAATCTGACCGCACGGCTCACATAACCATTCTTATTCTTCATTGCAATTCTCTGATAGTTAGTTTTGATAACAATTTGTCCCATAATAAATGTGTTTAAAAAGTTAATAGAATAATTTTATAAATGTGTTTTTCACTCGTTGTCAAAATCTCCGTCTTTCGGAGAAGTCGAATTGGTACTTATCCGGATTGCGTACCATCTTCATAGGGCCCCTGTTTTCTTTTGACATTGCAAAGGTAATATCGCTATTCTCCCTTTTCCAAGAAAAAAAACTTCTAACACAAGACTCTAACTAAGAAATTCCAAATTACTTGTTTTGATAAAACAAAAAACTGCCCCTCATGTGTACTGAGAGACAGTTTTTTTGCTTATATGAAATAACGATTATAATCTAATATGTTTATAATTCTATTTTGTCGTTTTCATTTTCACTCCTTTCATTTTACAACGCAAATATATGTTTTTCATAAGAGAATAATAAAGTTCAAAAGATTTTATTCATTTAATAGATCCGTAATCATTCGTCGTATAGTTGACAATAATAGAGGAAAATCGTTTTTAACAACGTTATATACAATTTCCGCATCCAAGTCAAAATAGTGATGAGCAATGATGTCACGAATACCCATTGCTCCCCTCCAATCAACTTCAGAATAAAGAGGTAATAATTTTTTATCTGTTAGTTTGTCAATACCTTTTATACTTTCACCAATGGCAATTTGTAACATACAAGTACTTTCTAATCTTTCCATTCCTGCTGGTGATAAATAATAGTATTGATGTGAATCTATGTTTTCTGTATATGATATAACACGTGCTATCGTTTCTTCAATCTTTCTTAGTGCAGCATATATATTCTTCTTTATGCATAGATTCCTTCCGAGATTATATCCTTTTTCAATAATTCGTTCATGTCTGGTCTTATTCTTATAATATCCACAGATTTACCAAATAGTTGTTGTAAGTCTTCTTTTATATGAACAAGATTAAACAATGAAGGAGATTCCAAATCAACGCAAATATCTACGTCGCTATCTTCTGTTTGCTCTCCTCTGGCTACAGAACCAAAAATACCTATTTTAGAAATACCATATTGCATAGCCTTTAATGCTTTGTATTCTTTCAATAGTTGCAGGTATTCATTTGTCGTTTTCATTTTCACTCCTTTCATTTTACAACGCAAATATACGTTTTTAATAAGAGAATAATAACAAATTCATAAAATATTTGTTGTGTGTGAAGATGAAAGATTCAGTCACCTCTTGAACGATTGACAATGTACTAAACGTAGCGAACACTTCCGAACTTTTGTAATAATGTTCTGAAGTACCCTTTCTAATTCTTAATTCAAAATTAAAGAAGAGCTTCTGCAACTCAAAAACTCAAAAACTAAAGAACTTAGAAACTAAAATCAGACTCCTGAACTACAAATACCCATTTTTCCATCTCCACAGGCGTTGGTATATGGCAAATATAGGACTCCATATAACTTCCGACGGATAGTTCTTTATGAATCTCACAGACCTCCTTTGTTTTCTGATGAACAGCTGTAGCGTTGATTCACCTTTTATATTACCTCTTCTTGGATCATACTTTCCAAAGTTGCCAGCCATCATAATCTCGTCGAGCAAGAAACGCCCCTCCTTCTCGTCAGGCTCCACATACATCAAATCCCTTTCCAGCCCGAACACCTCACCCAATACCCACATCACAGCTTTGGCGAATCTATGCAGTTTCAGCGATTTCAAAAGTTCAATACTCTCCTCACTTGTGACTGACAATAGTCTGTTCCCGTCATAATTCCTAATTCCTTTTGTTAGGTTATTAGGTTTTGAGGTT
>JAFTTD010000219.1 GCA_017466965.1 Bacteroidaceae bacterium | reverse complement strand
ATAGATGAATCAGCATATGTAGGAAAGATAGTTACTAATGATGAAACTATGCGCAGACTGAAAGGCAAGAAAGGTACACTTGTAAAGGTTGGCGTTGTAAGACATGGCGAGAAGGAGCCTCTATCTTTTAGTATCGAACGTGGTGATATTCCGGTTAAAAGTATAGATGCAACATATATGCTCAATGATAAATTAGGATATGTTAAAATCAATAAATTTAGTGAAACAACATATCCGGAACTTTTGGTCTCTTTAGCAATGTTGGGACAATTTGGATTTGAAGGATTAGTTATTGATTTAAGAGGAAACACCGGTGGATACTTTAGCAGCGCCATTCAGATTGTAAATGAATTCTTGTCTGCTAATCAACTCATTGTTTATACAGAGGGACGTGCATATAAAAAAGAGGATTATTATAGTGATGGGCGAGGTTCATATCAGAATCTACCATTGATAATATTGACAGATGAATTGTCTGCGAGTTCATCTGAAATTCTTGCAGGTGCAATACAAGATAATGATAGAGGCATAATTATAGGAAGACGCTCTTTTGGTAAAGGATTAGTTCAACAACCAATTAATTTTAACGACGGTTCGCTTGTGCATCTGACTATAGCTCGTTATCACACTCCTTCTGGCAGATGCATACAGAAGCCATATACAAAAGGTGATGACAAGAACTATGATATGGACATTTTGTCGCGATATGAGCATGGGGAGTTCTTTAACGCTGACAGCATTCGTCAGACAGGTCCAACATATCATACATTATTAGGAAGAACTGTATATGGTGGTGGAGGAGTAATGCCTGATTATTTTGTGCCAGAAGATACAACAGACATTACCTCCTATTATTCAGAAATTATGACTAAAGGGTATGTTGTTCAGTTCTGTTTTGATTATACAGATGCTAATAGACAAAAACTTCAGAGTTTCGAAAATTCCGATGAACTTCTTAAGTATTTAAACTCTGAAAATGTTGTAGAAAAGTTTATCAAGTATTGTGATAAAAAAGGAGTTAAGCGTCGCAATAAACTTATTTGGAAGTCACAGAAACTGATAGAGCAATCTGTCTATGGAGCAATTATTTATAATATATTTGATATGGCAGATTATGTTGAGTTTATCAATCGCAATGACCCTACAGTGATAAAGGCTATTGAATTGTTCAATCAAGGCAAAACATTTCCAAAACCATAATTAAAATGTAATATGGAAAAGAAAATCCTGAGAAAACAAATAGCATCTGTCAAGAATTCTTATTCTCTGTCTCAATTAATAGAGTTAAGTACACCAATTATTAATAAAATACAGAAAAATCCGAAATTCTTGTCATCAAGATATGTACTTTTATATCACTCTCTGCCAGATGAGGTATATACGCATGACTTGATTAATAAATGTCTGTCAAGCAAAACGGTGTTACTTCCTATAGTAAATAAGGATATTCTTCAAATACGTGAATATAAGAGTATAAATGATACAGAAATAGGTTCTTATGGAATAGTTGAACCACAAGGAAAAGAATTTACGGATTATTCATTGATAGATTTGGCAATAGTTCCAGGTGTTGCTTTTGATAAAAATCATAACCGTCTTGGTAGGGGAAAAGGATTTTACGATAAATTCTTAAGCACTGTTAATTGCTATAAAATAGGAATATGTTTTCCTTTCCAAATTCTTGATTCAATACCTACTGATAATCATGACATTAAAATGGACGAGATTATTTATTGATATGTTAAGATTTATAATAACAGGTTATAATTGTAAAGGCTTAACGTCAATACATATGATATAAAAACAATGCGCTGGAATTAGATTTTCAGCGCATTGTTTTTTATATTTCAGCACATTGAAATTGATTTTTCAGTGCGCTAAATTTTAATTGATAGAATTTCCTTTAATTATAATTTATTCATGAATATTTTTATAATTCCTGAAGTTTATTTATACTTTGAATTTCAGAATTTTGGCATCATTAGCAGGTATCTCAATGTAGATGGTTCCATCAGGTATCAGTATCTTTTCAATTTTTTTACCTGTAATTAAGTCTTTTGCAATATAGCTTTTTTCTTCTTTTTTAATACCTAAGCAATCAAATGCATGGGTTGGAATTTTTATCCATGATCTTGCAGGCTTATCTTCAAAGTTTGCAACTACAAGAATTAAATCATGGCCAGATTTTCTTAGAAAAGCATATTGACGATGTTCGTTCATCATATTGTTGTTGTAGTTTGCATACATTATATCAAAGAAGTCACCTTCGCGAATAGCTTTTTCTTTATTGCAAAGATTGAGAATTGTCATATAATAATTTTGAAGTTCCTTCTCTTCTTTACTAAGTAAGGAGCCATCAAATTTGCCATTATTACGCCATCTCCTTATTGAGTCAATAGTCCAGTAGTCAAAAATAGTAGTACGCCCATCTTCTCCACTAAATCCTTCAGTGTACATTCCTTGTTCTCCAAGTTCTTGACCGAAGTATATCATCATAGGATTTGTTCTCATTAAGGCTGATATAACAAGTGCAGGTTTTGCCCGCTCAGCAGAGCCAGCGAAGAATTTTGAAGCAATACGTTGCTCATCATGATTTTCAAGGAAATTTAGCATGTTCGTATTAATGTCATCTACACTTTGCCAACAGCTCGTTATATTAGTTGCAGAATTACCATTTATTACAGAACGCAATGTGTCATATAATCCAACTTTATCATATAAGTAATCAAATTTACCATTGTAAATATAATTTCTGTATTCTTTAGGATTATATACTTCTGCTATGAAGATTATATTCTTATACTGTTCTTTAACTTGCGGAATTGCCCATCCCCAAAATTCACATGGCACCATTTCTGCCATATCACAACGGAATCCATCTATACCTTTTGATGCCCAAAATAATAATATGTGAAGCATTTTTTTCCACGTGTCTGGGATAGGGTAGAAGTGGGTGGTTTTACCTCCCATGTAATCAACACCATAGTTCAGTTTAACAGTTTCATACCAATCGTTTCGGTTAGGCCATTGCGTGAAGCAATCATTGCCAGTAGCTTTGGCTGGTATTTCTACATATTCTTTGTTTTCAGAATCTTTAATGCCAAAAGTTGGTGCAAATCGCGATTTAGGAACATAATAAAAGTTATTATTAGGACTAAAAGCGTATGAACTATTGTCTTTTTCACCCAAATCGTCAACATCATTAGGTTTTGCGTCAGAATGATATTGTCGTGCTACATGATTAGGGACAAAATCTATAATCATTTTCAATCCTGACCGGTGTGTACGATTAATTAGATT
>JAFTTD010000218.1 GCA_017466965.1 Bacteroidaceae bacterium | reverse complement strand
CTCCCGGCTTCAGTCCTAATTCCAATGCTACACTTTCACACACAACGGTCTGCATTCCGAATGTAGGCACTATATCAGCTATTATGGATTCATTAAACCCATAATAATCCATCAGCAAACTACTTAGTTCATTCTTACTAAAGTCCCACAGCACGCCTTCTGAAAGTCCTGAAACCGTAGTTGTTATGTCACCACCACTTAATTTCATCGCTATGTAATCTCCGGGTAACATTATTTTATATATTCTTGAATATATTTCAGGCTCATTATTTTTCACCCACGCTAACTTTGAAGCTGTAAAATTACCCGGTGAATTCAGCATCGTTGACAAGCAATTTTCATGTCCAATGGAATCAAATGCATCATTTCCATAAGACACAGCACGACTGTCACACCATATTATACTGTTACGCAACACATCACGATGTTCATCAACACAGACAAGGCCATGCATCTGATAACTTATGCCTATTGCTCCCACTTCGTGTGAATCCACAGACAAGGAGGCAAAAAGTTTTCGAGTTGCAAACTTAAGGTTGTCCCACCAAACATTCGGCTCTTGTTCAGCCCAGCCTGTCTGGACTGAAATTATTCTTGATTCAGACTCTGGCCAAAAAGCAGACCCCAAGCATTTACCTGTATATGAATCAACAAGAGATACCTTTACTGAAGACGTACCAACATCGTAACCTAACAAGAACATATTTTGTATATTTATAATTTAAAAACTTTGATTTATGATTCACACTCTTTTTCTATCGAATTTATAATACCTTGCCGCACGATGCGAAACACCAACTTCTTTCTGATCCAAGGGGACAACATATTTCAACATTTGAATTTTCTTATGAAAATTACGTATATCAACATCCTTTCCTGACAACGCCATATATACAGAATGAAATTGTGCTATCGTAAATTTCCTCGGCAATAATTCGAAGTACTTGACAGGATTCACCAAAACAAGTTTTCTTACAAATTCCAATGCTTCAGAAACTATTTCATTGTGATCAAAAGCTAATTTCGGCAAAACAGACAATGGCATCCAGCATGCCAAATAATCACTATTTAATTTTTCAAATTGTCTATCTATTCTTATCAAAGAAAGATATCCAATTGTAATTATACGCTCAAAATCATTGTCAAGATTATAAAACCGAGTCAACCAAATTTTATCTGATGAATTAGACAATCTATCAACACTTCCAAATGTTCGGAACTGCATCATATCAACTTTCACAAGTCCAGTCAATTGCTTTAGCACTCTATATGCCGCATCGTCTAATTCTTCATCTATCCCAATTAAACTGCCAGGCAACTTGTAAAGGTCTGTGCTCTCAAGTCCACCACACTTGCATTGTTTCACCAATAAGACATTCAATTGCTTGCCGTCAAATCCAAGCAAAACGCAATCTACGGACACATAAGGATTAACGCCCACATTATTTTTTCCCATCGCGAACAAGCCTCTATTTTTATTAAGCGGCTCACAAATATACGAACTTACAAATTAAGCACAAAGAAAAAAGATACAAATATTATCATTTACATAATTATGGCACAAGACTTTACATATCATGATTAATATGATAAGTATGACGAAATGCAAAAACATAAAAATCTACGGTCACACACATGTTTAGATATATTATCATAAATAATCAAAAGAGGATGTATCGTATTGATACATCCTCTTTTGATGTGGGCGTTGACGGATTCGAACCGCCGACCCTCTGCTTGTAAGGCAGATGCTCTGAACCAGCTGAGCTAAACGCCCTATTATTATTTGTCTTAATGCGACTGCAAAGTTAATTTCTTTTTTTGTTTCCTACAAGTTTTTCAACGAGAATTATATACAATTTCATTCCAAAAGCTCACACAAAATAAAAAAGCTATATTTCAGACAATCTTACCGTCCTCACTTATTAATAATAATTGCAATTGTTCATAAGGATATATTTGAGCACAGACTTCCAAACATTTTAATTTCAACAAGCTAAAAAACAATGTGCTGTCAGTACAGGAAAGCACATCCCATAATTCACGAGCCATTGAAATACACGCAATTGAATCAATAGCATGCTTAGAGCATCCTGCTTCTTTGGCTACTTCAATGAGAAAGTCCTTGTTCATTGCAACCTTGTGACTATGAGTGTCAAGATTTCCTTCTGCAAGCTTTACGGCCTTCCCTATCATTACTCCAAGAGTAACATTAGGAAGATTGGCATCGCCATATACTTCTTTTATTGCATTTAATGTTTGGCCTATAAAATTGCCATAATGTATATATGATTGCGATAAGAGTTCTGAAGTGCAACTCTTGATAATCCTCTCACTCTTAGCGCCTGAATTTATCACTAAATGCCGGCACCCCAAAGCGTATGCAACTTCTATTTGTTTCTTAATGCTCTCTACAAACGCCTCGTTTGACAACGGACGTACTATCCCTGATGTTCCGATAATAGAGATTCCTCCAACTACGCCTACTTTATGATTGAATGTTTTTAATGCCAACCCACGACCTTCAGGCACAGAAATTGTAACTTTCAAAGGTCTATGAGTAATACGAAGCAGTTCCAACTCAATCATTCTGCGTGGAGTGATGTTTATGGCAGGTTCTCCAACGTCAAGTCCAAGCCCTGGCAAAGTTACTGTGCCAATTCCTTCACCGCCAACAAACTGAATACGTTTGCCAACGCCATCAGTTATCTCATCCGTTTCAACATATTCTACTTTGACACGAACATGGCATCCGTTTGTTACATCTGGATCATCACCTGCATCTTTGATAACTTCTGCTTCTGCATATTTTTCCGTCAGCACCGTACTGTTTACTTCCATTGACAATACCTCACCGTCAGGCAATGCAAAATCAACTTGCTCAAGGATGTCGCCGTAAGCTAAAGCATTCAATGCAGCCTTGGCTGCTGCCACCGCACATGAGCCTGTTGTAAACCCTGTACGCAAAGGGAAGAAGCCTGGTACAAATCGCTCTACTTCACGCCTTAGCCCGTGTTGGCCAGTCACTATGCTATATCTGAAATCCGCATTGTCTGCAACAGTATATGTTTGTGGCCTTGTCAGGACATATACTTTTATCCCTAATCTTTGTGCAGCTTCTATCTTCACGGAAAAGCCTCCATTGTTGCCACTTTCCTTAGTAATAACAGCATCAGGGCTTATTAATTTCATCAATGCAATTTCGTCTGAAAGCGTAGGAATTCGGCATCCCATTGCAGAAGGTTTTACTTCTGAGCAGGATTCATCTTCATATTTATAATATAACAGATTCGATTCGGGAAATCCTAATGACTTGGCTATATCTGTGCTTTCCTTGCGAGGCAGAATTCTGAACCATGCTGTATGTTTAGTCCAAAAGGGCTTAAGGGGCTTCATTGTGTTTGCGCCACTTAAGGCAAGCAAACGTTCTACTCCGTCCCTTTCCATCTTTTCAATAGCCTCTTCATAACTTACGCATTTTTCAATGTCAGACGGCAATTCAGCAAATACCCTTTGAAGACGAATAACGTGAATGTTCCTTTTTATTGCAGCCTCTGATATGGCGTGATGAATACCTTTTGCAAACGGATGTGCAGCATCTATGATGCAAGTTATTTTCTTCGTTTCGCAAAATTCGGCTATATCCTCTGACGTCATGGCGCCATTAAGACGTATGCCGTTCTTCATGGCTATCTCTTGCAGAGCTCCTTTAGTTGAATAGTAGAACTCCTTTCCCGCTTCATCAAGAACCTCCACAGCAAGTCTGCCTTCTGTCGTGCCGCCGAACACAAGAATCATTTGCCCTTCCTCCAAAGATGAGTGAAACTTCTGTCATACAATCTGCTAAGCCCTTCACGATTGCCTATAGCGTCACCCACAACTATCATTGTTGTCAAAGTCAACTTGTTTTCTTCTATCATCTTTGCAAGATTACGAAGTTCACCTCTGAAAATTCTCTGGTCCTTCCATGTTAATCGATAGCAAGCCGCCACAGGAGTTTCAGGCGGATAGCACGACAGCAATTCGTCCTGAACCTGTCTTGCAATGCTTGCACTGAGGAATATGCACATTGTTGACTGGGAGCGAGCCAGCAAATGAAGTTTTTCACGTTCAGGCATAGGAGTTATCCCCTCTCCTCTTGTCAGGATAATTGTCTGAACTTTTTCCGGTATCGTAAATTGAGAACGCAATTCTGCCGCAGCAGCAAGAAACGATGATATTCCAGGAGTGATATGATAGTTCATGCCATACTTGTCAAAGAAGTTCATCTGTTCCTGTATGGCACCATAGATACACGGGTCGCCCGTGTGAAGACGCACAACGAGCTGGCCTCTGTCATAGAACTCCTTCATGAGTTCAAACTGCTCTTCCAGTGTCATTGATGCAGAAGAACGCACCACTGCACCCTGCTTGGCACAGTGTGTCAGTTCTCTTGGCACAAGACTACCTGCATAAAGTATAAGGTCTGCATTTTCAAGGAAGCGTTTTCCCCTGATGCTTATGAGCTCAGGGTCTCCCGGACCGGCACCTACTATTTCTATATGTCCTGCATGCTGATTACAGCCTTCCATTGCAACAGCGAAGGTGTAATGCCATACTGATTTTGATTCATGAGCGCAATCGTCTGAACAAACGTACTCTCCTTTATGCTTTTCTCTGACAAGAAAAGCATTCTCTGCTCCCTTTAAGGCTGCAGCTTCAGCCACTCCGTATGCCCCAACTGTATCAAACACCCTGTCCGAAGGGTTCGGAACGTCCATTTCATTAAGTTCGTCAGCACTATATATCCTTACGTCGGCATTACAACAGAGTTTGGCAACCTCTTCAACAAGAGGCTCATCCTTCTTCTGTTCAATAGTTCCAACTGTCGCTACCGACTGCGGAGCCCAACCAAACTGTTTTAGTTCAGATACTATTTGCGCTGCAGCTTCCGCAGGAGTCGCCTTCTGACATCCCACACCAACATGCAGCACTGGAGGGAAATACTGAACATGGGGAACATCTGCCGCACCAATTATTCTTGGCGATACAACTATAAGCAAATCATATTTTGCTTTAGAGTCAGACATGTATTCCTCAACAGAGCGATACAAATGAACGTGCTCAGGAACAGTGCTCATCAGTTCGCGCGAGCCTCTGTCGTCTGTTTCCAATATTAATGCAGTTGAGCGTTTTGCAACAAACTTGCTTATGGCACGATTCATCTCTGCCGGTTCCGCATTATGCCTCCAGCCATAAGCGTCGGCAAGAGTGTCAAGAGCCCACAGCCCTTCGTTGTCGCTCTGAGTAGTGACAACAGCTTCACCTCCGATGATGGTTGCAACCAGACGCGCCAGATCGTTAGCCCCGCCTATATGCCCCGACAACACAGGAATGACATATCTGCCAGTGCTGTCAACACACACCACTGCCGGATCCGTATGCTTGTCTCTCACGTGGGGAGCAATGCTCCTTACACAGATGCCCATGGCGCCTATGAACACAATAGCGTCCGACTTGTGGAACAAGTCTTTCATTCCGTCAGCCACCGACGCTATCTGGACACATCCGTTTATATGCCCCTTGCAGTAAACGCCGACATCGCCATATTGTTCTTTCAGTTCCCTGCTTATATCAGAAGCAAGATTATATGATGATTCAGAAACAAATATTATTGAAATTTTATTCATCGTTAATTTAATTTGAGGGAGTTTCATCCTCCCAGTTCAAGCCCGAACTCGTCCTTCAGTTTCTGAAGAGCTGGATTAAGGCTGCACATCAGCACAAATTGTTCATGCTTATTGTACGCCCTCGGCCTTTCGCCCTGTTCACGTTGCCTGACAAGCATTCTCAGGCGGTCGTTATTCAGCCTTGAGTGCATATATTCCTCAATTCTGTTCGCATATTTGTTAAGTTGCTCCTCAACAGTAGGGTTGTCAGCCAGCACAAGGAAAGAGAATCCGTCTTCAGTCAGTTCGGGTTCCATATTGTTCAATCGGTTCGACATTGCCGTTTCCTCCACAGGCAACGATGCCGAAAACTCCCTCCATGCAGTGCGTATCTGAATATTGTCAACAGGCTGCTCATTTCGCACACCCACACTCCTTTCATGTCCGCCGTTTGAGTCTGGTATTCCCTTGTCTGTATTCGGACTTGCCGACTTGCCCGTCTCCATCTGCCTCATTTCGTCACGAATAGAGAAAGAGCCTGAGCGAGATACTTTGCCCGCCTGAGCAGGAGGTTCGGAAGGCCTCTGAACACGTCTTGCCGAATCCGCAATATGCTGTCCGTAAGAATGGCCTGCATCTGCTGCCACAACAGGTTGTGCAGGCGCAGATGCCTGCTTACCGCTCTCACGTGACGACTTGCCAGCGACCGCTCCCGCAGCACCGGCAAACAATGGTTTCAGTTTCTTCGTAGGGCAAAGCCCCGACGAAGGCAGGTCGTCACCGCTTTCAAGCTGGCACACCTGTATCAGAGTAAGCTCCACAAGCAGACGCTTGTTCTGGCTCTGCCTGTATGCAAGGTCGCAGTCGTTGCACAGCTTAATGGCGGCATACAAGAAGCGCGGCTCGCACTTGCGCGACTGCTCCGCATATCTTTTCCTCACCTCGTCGCTCGCCTCTATCAATCCCACTGTCTGAACATCCTTGCTCACCAGCAAATTGCGCAGATGCGATGCAAGTCCACCAATAAAATGCTGTCCGTCAAAGCCCTTGCGCAAAATCTCGTCGAACGTCAGTATAGATTCAGTAACCTTCTTGCCCAGAAAGTAATCTGTAAGCCTGAAATAATAGTCGTAATCCAACACATTCAGGTTCTCAATCGTACGGTCATAAGTGATGTTACCACCGCAAAAGGCATTCACTTGGTCGAATATGGACAAGGCATCCCTCATACCTCCGTCAGCTTTTTGAGCAATAACATTCAGCGCTGCCTCCTCTGTCTTTACACCTTCCTTGTCAGCCACGTTCCTCAAGTGTCCCACAATGTCAGCCACCTTCATACGGTTGAAGTCATATAT
>JAFTTD010000217.1 GCA_017466965.1 Bacteroidaceae bacterium | reverse complement strand
GTGTAGTCGGTGTCGGTAATGGTCAAGTGCTGTACGCAGTTATTGACCGGGTAGAAAATCTGAATCTGCGTGTCAGCCGTGCGCTTAATCACGTTAGCCAGCAGGCCAGACGAAAACATCATGGTCGAATCCGCGCCCTCATACGGCTTGAATCTGCCATACAGCACATAAGAGCCGCTTTCCAGCGTGCGCAGAACAACCATGTTCTCGGTATCGGTGCTTTCGATGCGCTGGATAACACCGCCGCCACCGCCTACGCCGCCCTCGTCCAGCTTCTCAGCGAGATTGAGAAGCAATACTTCCGCATCGCTTGAGGTCTTGAGGTCGCCCCTGCAATTACACTCAGTAATGCAGTTCTTTACAAAGTCCTTGAGTGTGGACATGGTAAAAATCCTTTCTTATCGTCGCGTTGACCGGAGTCAACAGTTATCAATAGTCTTTTTATAGACTATTCTTTGGTTGCCGTTCGCTTCAGAATGTGGATTAGTTCTTTCTGAAGCGAATGTGCGACTATCATTTCAGAATGTTAATTAAACCACGACCATCCATGCGATGTCGCACTTCAGACATTCATTCTTCTCGTAGCGTGCGCCGATAGTAATGCTGCCCGTAAACGCACTGGCGAAGGTTATTTCAAGAATCTGCCATTTTCCATTGCTGGTACCGTTAATGTTCGCAACAGCAACACCATCAACAGTCAACGTAACACCGCTCATGGTGTTTGTGTGACTATAAAGGATGTAATTAGTTGCCGCGGTGCGGCAATCGAGAAGATACGCAACGTTTTTCAGAGTATCATCATAATAATGCTCACTCTTAAAAGCCAGCCTTAGCTTCGTGGCACTCGCCACAGGAAGCACGATGCAGTCATCTACGCCGTCAAGCGCCAAATAGTTTTCATCCCAAGTACCACCACTGATAGTCGCAGCGGCGACACCATCCGTAGCCATCCATTTAGCATCATTGTCTCCGCGACTACCCATAACATATACGTTCTTGGCATTGGCGGCATTAACAGAAGGTATAGCCCCAGAATATTCAGGCAGAAGCTCATTTGCACCCTTTTTCAGAAGTTCGCCAAGCAGATACATGTTCGGTGTCTCAACAACACCGATATGCCATATACGGATATCTTTCTGCGCTCCATAGTACATCCGGTATTTGTTGCCAATTTTTACGAGGCAAGGACGATACAGTTCAAGGTCATCGAACTGACCCTCTTCTCCGTTTGCGAGGACGAGCGTCGGCGTTTCAAAGTTTTCGTTATCCTCGGAGCGCGAATAGGCGATATAATTATTCAGGTTAAATTCGCCGTTGTACTGATAGCATCCGACAAATTCATATCCAACCGGGGTTTTAATCATGTCAAAATGCCACAGCTTGTATACGCCGATCGGCGTAATGCCATTAGATATGTCTTTCACAAATCGCCAGTTTGTGCCGTCTGCACTTTCGTAGTACTTCAGGCACTGACGTTTGTAACAAACCCAAATCTTATACCTGCCCTCATCAAAAATAATGGACGGGCTTACCAACGATAGAGCAACGGTGTCGACTACGTGATATAAGTATTCTTTTTCGCTCCAGTTAACACCGTCCGTGGATTTAAGCCTGTAAACGCCTTCCCATCCCTGTGTCTTGCCGTCAGTGCCGTTGGAACAGTACCTTACCCACAGCTCCAAAGTTTTCGTTTCGGGCTTATAAACAAGATGGGGGTCGGAATAGTAACAACCGCTGTGTTCAGTAGCTACAATCGGGTTGTTGATTCCCGTCTCGCTCCATTTAATGCCGTCATCAGAGTACGTGATGCACGGATTTTCTTCAAAATTATTGTTATCAGGATAAGGGCTATAGGTCATCCAATACTTATGCCCGTTCCACCCATTCGGGAAATACAGCACTTTAGGATGTGTCGGCTGATTATCGCCGCCCGGATAGGTTATAATATCAAGGGGCTTTTTCGGGTTTGCTTTTCCATGTATCAGCGCGGAATAAAACAAGTCCAGAGTTTCACACTTCTCCTCAGAAAGCGCACCATACGTCTCATCAACATGCCCAGCGAACTTCTCAATGAGCCGTTCCGCGCCGCTTGCCGTGTTGAGGTTGCCGCAAGTCTTGCATTCTTCAATGCAACGCCGCATCCATTCCTTATGAGTCAAACTCATTCAAATACATCCTTTCTCATAATTACTGATATTACGCAGGGCTTCAAAATCCCTGCTGAAAATCCTTGAAAAATCTCAATTTTTCGGTTTGTGTGCAGAAGGGGGCAGGCCACAGTTTAATGTTGAGCGCACAAATTCGCCCAAACGGGGGGATTATTTCCCGTCACGCCAGTCCTCAAGACGCACGATTCGCATTTCATGGTCATCCAGCTTGTGATAAAACTCCTTGTGACTTTCTTTATTGTTTTCCTTGAGTTCTTCAAGCGTTCTTCTCAAGGCATTAAGCGTAGTCTCAAGGCTTGCAAGAGTCCTTGACAGTTTGCCCGACCATGTGGCAATCGTCCCTACGAATCCAACCAAAGCAATGATACCCGCTACAATCTCCCAACTCATGCCGTCCCTCTCCTTATGGCTGATACTGTGCGAACCAGTCACTTATGTACTTATGCCACACATCACGCACACAAGTACGCCTCTCGTCGTTTGCAAGCCGTCGCATACAGGTTTCTTTATCGACGTTGATAAATATATCCTCTGCTCCCAACGCGGCTATTCTGCGCATCCTGTCGCCCTTCCTTGCGCCGCCCTCAATTACCCATGCTCGTTCCCACTTGCCCGTCCTTGTCTTGACTATATCAAGCAACGAATCACGCAGGAGGAACACAGGAGTCTTGAGCGCATCAGGCTTGACATACAGTATGCCGCCCGTCGCCGCTTGCCACAGTAGATCAATGTCAACGACCAAATCACTGTTACCCTTGTTCGCCTGGACGAATGTGCTTTTGCCGCTACAAGGCGCACCCCAAACGTAGTAGACCTTCTTCTGCGCCATGAATCCGAATCGCGCGTGTATCATGTTGTGGCAGGAAAGATGCACAAGCATTACGTTTGCAGGATTGAGGCTGACAGAATAGTCGTTGACGTTCTGCATCGTCAGTTCCTGCTTGTGATGTCCTATGCACTCGTACAAATTGATGATCGGTTCTCCGCATACCTCGCAGTACAGTATG
>JAFTTD010000216.1 GCA_017466965.1 Bacteroidaceae bacterium | reverse complement strand
TGAATATGACAGTGTGTTCCCTATGGACATATATCCTGAACAGCTTGTTAAAGCTATTATAGCTGGTGACATTGACCGTATGGAGGCTCTCGGTATATATGAAGTGGCACCTGAGGATTTCGCTGTATGCGAGTTTGTTGACAGCTCTAAGCTAGAACTCCAGCGCATAGTTCGCGAAGGACTCGACATGCTCCGCAAAGAGAACCAGTAATGAATTCAAGAAAAAATAATTTAACAGAATCAAACAAATGAGTGCGTTAAAAAAATATCTTGACAAGATAAAGCCTTCTTTCCAAGAAGGAGGCAAGCTTCATGCGTTCCGCTCTGTATTCGACGGTTTCGAAACATTCCTTTTCGTACCAAATGATACAGCTAAAGTTCGCGGAGCACATATACATGACGCTATCGACTCGAAGCGTATCATGTCATTCGTAGTTATTGCGCTGATTCCATGTCTACTCTTTGGTAGGTATAAGGTGGGATATCAGCATTATTTGGCTCTTGGAACAGAACCTGTGTTCCTTGACAGCTTCATCTATGGTCTGTTGGCTGTTTTGCCTAAGGTCGTAGTTTCTTATGTTGTTGGACTAGGTATTGAGTTTACAGTTGCTCAGTGGAAAAAGGAAGAGATACAGGAGGGATTCCTCGTTTCTGGTATGCTTATTCCACTTATTGTACCTGTTAACTGCCCATTGTGGATTATAGCTGTAGCAACTGCTTTTGCTGTAATTTTCGCAAAGGAAGTGTTTGGAGGTACAGGTATGAATATCTTCAACGTAGCCCTTGTTACACGTGCGTTCCTATTCTTTGCATACCCATCAATGATGAGTGGTGACAAAGTGTGGGTTAATGGTAATTATATAGATTCTATCATTGGTGTTCGCGGAGTTGTTGACGGTCAGGCTTATGATGCAGTCACAATGGCTACTCCTCTTGGTGAACTTGCTGCAGGTGACCCTGTGACAGCTTCAGCTATGGATACTATAACAGGTCTTATACCAGGCTCTATTGGTGAAACAAGCGTTATCGCAATTGCTATTGGTGCTATCATCTTGCTTTGGAGCGGTGTGGCAAGCTGGAAAACAATGCTTTCAGTCTTTGTTGGTGGAGCTCTTGTAGCTTATCTTTTCAAAGACAATGTTACAGAAAATTTCCAATGGTGGGAGCATCTTACAGTCGGCGGATTCTGCTTCGGTGCAGTGTTCATGGCTACAGACCCTGTGACATCTGCTCGTACAGAGTGTGGTAAATATATTTACGGATTCCTCATCGGAGCAATTGCAATTGTTATTCGTGTGCTCAATCCTGGTTATCCAGAAGGTATGATGTTGGCAATTCTTCTTATGAACGTATTTGCTCCGCTTATTGACTATTGTGTTGTTCAGAATAATATTAACAAGCGCATTAAGCGTGCTACTAAATAACTGGAGGGACTGAACTATGGCAAAATTAAATACAAACAGCAATGTCTATACTATAGTATATGCGTCTGTAATGGTTATTATAGTAGCATTCCTTCTTGCTTTTGTTGCTTCGGCGTTAAAAGAAAAGCAAGATGCTAATGTGGCTATTGACAAAAAGTCGCAGATTCTTGCATCGTTAAACATACGTAATGTGGCAACAGAAAATGTAGAAGCTGAATATTCCAAGATAGTCATAGCTGATCCTATTTACGGTGCTACTGTTGATATGATAGCTGAAAAAGATGGTTTTAAAGTTGCAAACAAGGATATAAAGGCTGACAATCGTCCTTTGTACGTGTGCGAAGTTGAAGGTACAACCAAATATGTAGTTCCTGTAAAAGGTGCTGGACTTTGGGGTGGTATATCTGGATATATAGCCCTGAATGATGACTGCGAAACTGTCTATGGAACATATTTCACACATGAGAGTGAAACTGCTGGCTTGGGTGCTCGTATTACAGAAGAATGGTTCCAGACAAGCTTTAACGGCAAGAAAATTTTTGCTAATGACAACCAGGAGGAGGTAATGCTCTCTGTTGTCAAGAAAGGCAAGGAAGGAACTTTGTCAAAGGAGAACTTTGTTGACGGTGTAACAGGTGCAACTCTTACATGTAATGGAGTTGATGTCATGATAAAGGATGGAATCAAGCTTTACATTGATGTTATTAAGTCATTAAAAAAATAGGAGACAAATATTATGAGTAAATTATTTTCAAAAGAAAATAGGGCAGTGTTTACAAACCCGCTCAATCTGGATAACCCAGTAACAGTCCAGGTGCTCGGTATTTGTTCAGCCCTTGCTGTAACATCACAATTAAAGCCTGCATTGGTGATGGGTTTGTCAGTTACAGTTATTACAGCATTTGCGAACGTGATTATCTCTTTGTTGCGCAAAACAATTCCAAACCGTATTCGTATCATAGTCCAGCTTGTAGTTGTTGCTTCACTTGTTACAATAGTAAGCAACATACTCAAGGCATATGTATATGATGTAAGTGTCCAGCTTTCCGTATATGTAGGACTTATCATTACCAACTGTATTCTTATGGGACGTCTTGAGGCTTTTGCCATGCAGAACGGACCATGGGAGTCGTTCCTTGATGGTGTTGGAAATGGACTCGGTTATGCACTTGTCCTTGTAATAGTAGGTTTGGTTCGTGAACTTCTCGGATTCGGCACTGTACTTGGATTTA
>JAFTTD010000215.1 GCA_017466965.1 Bacteroidaceae bacterium | reverse complement strand
GTTAAATATGAATAAAGGTTTTATAATTATAACTCTTTCAGATGATGGTACATGTGTATTCAATATGAACGGTAATGAATACCCTTGTAATTATGATTATGATAAGGAAAACAATATCATCGTATTTAACAGCTCCATAGGCTTTAATATTTCTGCATTTGTAACCGTTTCCTCTACAAATCTTGCTTTAACTTTTGATACTAAGAAACTTTTAACTATTGCTCAGACTTTTGGAGCAAATTCTACAAACTCAACAATGTCAACGCTAAGTTCTTTAGCAGCTCAGTATAATGGAATGAAGACAGGATTCCTTTTTGAGCGCAAATGATTTTCATATAGTAAACGTGAGTTTAACAAAAGGAATAGCCATATACTATTTTTTAATTTGTTAAACTCACGTTATATTATGATTTTGAAATTCCAAATTAAGATAATCCGTTTTATTCAAAGAATGCTCGGAATTTGCTGAAGATTTTTTTTCTCATACTACCGGAAGGGATAAAATTTTCACTTGTGTCTAATTTCTTCATGATTTCCTTTTCCTCTTTGTTGAGTGTTTCTGGAATATAGACACTTATATTTATGACTTCATCTCCTTTTTGACCTCTATTATACCCTTGAACTTCTGGGATTCCTTTTCCTTTTAGTCTTAGTACTGTTCCTGGTTGAGTTCCTGGTTCAATATTAATCTTTGCTTTTCCGTCAACAGTAGGAACTTCAACAGTACATCCGAGTGTAGCCATTGGGACAGATAGTAAAAGGTTGTAAACTAAATCATTACCATCTCTGAGAAGTTCTTCGTGTTTTTTCTCCTTTATGACAATCTGTAAATCTCCATTTACTCCATTGTGCTTACCAGCTCCGCCTTTTCCTTCAAGGGTTAAAATCATTCCTTCTGACAGTCCTGGAGGGAAATTGACTTCAACAATAGTTTCTCCTTTTGTAATTCCTTCACCATGACAAACATGGCATTTGTTTTTTATCACATTACCTTCTCCATGGCATTCTGGACAAACACTTTGACTTTGCATCATTCCAAAAATGCTTTGTTGTGTCCTTACTGCATAACCAGAACCATGACAAGTTCGACATGTTTCTGTTTTACCATCTTCAGAGCCTGTGCCATTGCAATGAGAACAAGTAATGTCATTCTTTAATTTGAATTTTTTTGTTGTTCCATTTACAATTTCATTCAAATCGAGTTCTACTCTAAGCCTTTGGTCTCTTCCTTTGAAAACAGGTTTTCTGTGTCCTTGTCTTTGTCCTCCAAAGCCTCCGAAACCGCCTCCAAAGCCTCCTCCAAATATATCACCGAACATAGAGAATATATCATCCATGTTCATGCTTTGCCCTCCGCCAAAGCCTCCCATACCATTTACGCCTTCAGGGCCAAACTGGTCATAACGTCTTCTTTTTTCAGCGTCTCTTAAAACATCATACGCTTCGGCTGCTTCTTTAAATTTTTCTTCAGCATCTTTGTCTCCTGGATTGCGGTCTGGATGATATTTTATAGCCATTTTTTTATAGGCTCTTTTTATTTCATCATCACTTGCTGTTTTATCAACTCCAAGAACTTCGTAGTAGTCTCTCTTAGCCATTTTTACAAATTTGTATTATATCTGATATTAGGAGATTTATTCTGCGACAGCAACTTTTGCATGACGAATGACTTTGTCGTTAAGTTTGTATCCATTCATAATGCAATCTATAACTTTACCTTTTTTGTCATCACCCATACCTGGTACCATTGCCATTGCTTCATGATAATCTGTGTCAAATGCTGAGCCGACTACATCCATTTTTTCAAGACCTTCTTGCTGTAGTAGTTTCTGTAATTTTTCGAAAATAAGAACAATACCTGTTTTTACAGCTTCAAGATCTTCTGCATTTTTCATATTTTGTTCAGCTCTTTCCATATCATCAAGAATAGGCAATATAGTTGTTATAACCTTTTCGCCACCATTTTTGATAAGTTCTGCTTTTTCGCGTATTACACGCTTGCGATAATTGTCAAACTCGGCTACAAGTCTTAAGTAACGGTCATTTAGCTCTGCTATTTTTTCTTCTGCTTTTTCAAGTTGTTGTTCACAAGTTAAATTTTCTTCTTGTGCAGGAGCTTCTTCTGACTTTATATTTTCATTGTCTATTACTTCTTCGTTCTGACTTGTATTGTTTGTTGTTTCTTGACTCATATTTTAGTTAGTTTTCTGTTAAATAATAATGTTAAATTTATAAATGCAAAAATGATGCCAATAGTAAATTACTACTGACATCGTGACATACTGTCTTTTGTGAAACTGCCAAATATAGCATTCTCATTTCATATTTCGTCAGAAATATATCCTTTTGGCATTTTTCTGCAGTTATATGTTGAAGCCATGATTTCTCCGTATGCACCAGCACTGCAAATAGCTATAATATCATTTCTTTTAGTTATTGGCAGTTCTATACTTTTATCAAATACATCGCTTGACTCACATATTGGTCCTACAACATCATATTGTTCAGTTTCTGATTCTTCTGAGGATAAATTAAAGATTTTGTGATGCGCTTGATAAAGTGCAGGTCTAATCAGATCAGTCATGCCGGCATCAATAATTGCAAATTTTTTGTTTGTTCCATTCTTGATGTACAGAACTTTTGATATCAGTGTGCCACATTGACCGACAACAGCTCTGCCAAGTTCAAAATGCAAACTTTGGCCCTCTCTTAATTTTAATACTTTGTTATATGTAGAGAAGTAATCCTTGAAGTTTGGAATTGGATTAATTGTCGGATTGTCATAATCAATACCAAGACCACCTCCTACATTTATAACTTTTAGTTTATGACCTTCTTTGTCGAGTCTGTCTTGAAGTTCATTGATTCTTTCTGCTAACGCCACAAAATCGTTCATTTCAAGAATTTGGCTACCAATATGAAAGTGTAATCCTATGAAATTTATGTTTGGCATTGATTTAGCCAATGTAATTACATATTCCATCTCTCCCATGGATATGCCAAATTTGTTTTCTGCTAATCCTGTTGTAATATTGGCATGAGTATGTGCGCCAACATCAGGATTTATCCTGAAGCATACGGATGCAGTCTTGTCTTTCTGTTTTGCTAATTCGTTTATGACTTCAAGTTCTGGTACACTTTCTACATTGAAACAAAAGATGTTGTTGTCAAGTGCAAGATTGATTTCCCAATCACTTTTTCCAACACCAGCAAATACTATTTTTCCAGGATCGAATCCTGCGTTGAGCGCAGCTCTAATTTCGCCTCCGCTGACACAGTCTATTCCTAAACCGTAATCTTTTATTACATTTAGAATTTTAGGATTTGCGTTTGCCTTGACTGCATAATGAACATGATAGTTCTCATACTTCTTTGATTCTGTTATTATTGATTCAAGAGTATCGCAAAGTATATTCTTGTCGTAATAATAGAATGGAGTTTGTATGTTTTTGAATTTATCTATAGGGAATTGTTGTGCCATGACCCCATTATTCGTTAACTCAGTTTGTATTATATAGATTGTTGTTTACTTGAAGAGATGATTGCTTAAAGATTGTAATGCTCTTTTTTTGTCCTCGGCTGAAATAAGGAATGATATGTTATGTGAACTTCCTCCGTATGAAATCATTCTTACAGGTATGTTTTTCATTGCTTCTGTCACAGTAGCCTCAAATCCAACATTTAACCAATCCAAATCGCCAACGACGCAAATAATGCACATGTTTTCATCAACTTTTACAGTTCCGAATTTTTTGATATCGTTCAATATCTGCTTTAAGTTTTATGAATTGTCAATACTCAATGACACTACAACTTCTGAAGTGCAGATCATGTCTATGCTAGTCTTGTAATTTTCGAATATCTCGAAAACTTTTCTGAGGAAACCGTATGCAAGCAACATGCGGCTTGATGTAATATTTATAGCAGTGATGTTATCTTTAGCTGCTACAGCCTTGATTTTTTGATTCTCTGTTTCATTGCTAATGACAGTTCCTGGTGCAGTTGGGTCCATTGTATTGAGGAGCTTAACCGGAATGCCTGCAAATTTTGCAGGTTGAACACAAGTAGGGTGAAGAATCTTAGCTCCAAAGTATGCAAGTTCTGCTGCTTCTTCAAAATGCAGATGACTCACAGGAGAAGTGTTTTCAACAAAACGTGGGTCATTATTGTGCATACCATCAATGTCTGTCCATATTTGGATTTCGCTTGCGCCTACAGCTGCACCGATGAGTGACGCTGAATAATCAGATCCGCCTCGTTGCAGGTTGTCAACCTCTCCGTATGCATTTCTGCAAATGAATCCTTGTGTTATATATATGTCCATGTCAGGAACAGCATCAAGCTGAACCTTGATTTTTTCGCGTATGTATTCCAAATCGGGCTCTCCGTTTTTGTCAGTACGCATGAATTCAAGGGCAGGAAGGAGGGATACTTTATATCCATTTTCAAGAAGATAGTTCGTAACCATGTTTGTACTGAGTATTTCTCCTTGTCCAACAATGATTTTCTCTTCGAACATTGTGAATATGCCCTTCGTAAAAGAGCGTATATAATCAAATTCTTTTTTTAAGAAGTCAAGCGTCTTTTTCTTGTATTCGTCAGTTGAATATAGTTCATCAATATGCTTCTTGTATTTATTCTCAAGTATGTTAATATATTCATTCGCTCCTTCAGGATTCTTTTTGTATAGATAATCTGATATTTCTACCAATGTATTTGTTGTACCAGACATGGCAGATAAAACTACAAT
>JAFTTD010000214.1 GCA_017466965.1 Bacteroidaceae bacterium | reverse complement strand
TCGGAATGATACCGTTGCTTGGCGATGACCTTTTCGGCTCAATGGCGGCTACAATAATGGGAGGACTGTTTTTCTCTACTCTTGCAACGCTTTTCTATCTGCCAATACTATACGCTTTGTTCTTCAATATAAACACAGCAAAAAACAATATGCCTAAAAACCGCTTCCCCTTTATCGCCGTAGCTATAGCGTTCGGAGCAGGATTGTGTCCACTCAGCGCAAAGGCGCAGACTACTCTGTCTATGGATGAATGTATCATTCTTGCCAAAGAGCACAATAAGAAAATTGCAGTGGCTGATTTCCAGATAGCTTCGGCAGAATATATGCTTAAAAGTGCTAAAGCTAATTTTTTGCCGTCGTTTTCTTTTGAAGCTATGGGTGTTTATGCAAATACTGACGGAAGTCTTGACTTTGAAGGAGGAATGCTTCCAGTGATAGGTGCAGACGGAAATCCGTCAGATTACAATGCGTTCTTCCCCGGACTGAGCGTAAAATATGAAATGGATTTGATATACAATGCGACTGTCAAGATGGTTCAACCTATATATATGGGCGGAAAAATCAGAGCAGGATACAAGATGGCTCAAATAGGAAGGGATATGGCTTTGTTGAATCGCCGTATTTCCGAATCAGATGTGGTCATTCAAACGTCATGCGCATACGCAGATTTGGTGAGAGCATACGAATTGCATAAAGTGGCAGTGTCATACAACAGTATGCTTGATGAACTGAAACGTGCAGTAGAAAAAGCGTATAAAGCAGGTACAAAATCAAAGAATGAAGTATTGAAAGTTGAAGTGAAATTAAATGAAAGCATTCTTAAATTACGCCGTGCAGAGAATGCCATACGTCTTGCTACAATGAATTTGTGCCATTATATAGGCAGACCACTCGACGAAAAGATAAATGTAAATACTGATTTGCCAAAGGCTGAATTCGAAATATCTAATGCCACAGATATATCCTCTCGTCCAGAAGTGGATTTGCTTGCTAACAGAAGTGAACTTATGCGCCACAAGGTTGACATGGCACGTAGTGAACGATTGCCACAGATGGGACTTGCTGTTCAGTATGGATATATGAATGGACTTAAAATCAATGGTACACGATTGTTTGACCGATGGAGTCTTCTGACAGGATTGCAGATTTCAGTTCCGTTATTCAACTTTGGCAATCAAAGCAACAAAGTGAGAGTGGCAAAGGTGCAATATGAGCAGTCGCTGGCTGAAGAGTCAGAAGCAAAAGAATTGCTTGAATTGGAAGCTGTACAAATGAAAAATAGGTTGGACGAAGCTGAACTTGAACTGCATCTGGCAGAAATATCTTTAACTTCTGCAAAGGAGAATCTTCGTGTCAGTCGTCGGCAATATGAAGTGGGGGCTGTCTCGTTGTCAGACCATCTCGAAGCACAAGTACTATGGCAACAAGCTGAGACTGCTCTTGTAGAGGCGCGTATATCACGTTTCCTTAGGAGCTTGGAATATCGTAAGTCTGTGGGAAGTGTTGTTGGGTAAGGGCCTAAGTTTAGTTCTTAAGTTTTTTAGTTTTTGAGTTTTTAATTTGCTTACCTTACAGTCTGATTTTAGTTTTTAAGTTCTTAAGTTTTTGAGTTTTTAAGTTGCTTACCTTATAAGTTAACCTTACAGCCTAAATCATAGATGTTGCAAACTCAAAAACTTACAAACTTACATATTCAAAAACTTATTCTGAAATATATGCGGAAGCGTGTATGCCCGTCGTTGTCAGTACGCAGAGAGAATGAACATTTGTGTTTTGTAAGGATTTCTCTCACTATCATCATACCAATGCCTTGCCCCTTAGGTTTTGAAGAATAGAACGGAGTAAAGAGATTTTTCTCAGCATCTTCTGATATGCCTATTCCATTGTCTATAATTTGGATAGAGGCATCTGCATTTGTCTTTATTTCAACCAATCCTTGTTCTGTTGGATTCGTTCTTGATTCAATGCTTTCTGCTGAATTCTTCACAATGTTAACCAATGCCTGCTCAAGAAGGATGCAGTCAGCGTTAATAAGCGGATTTTCTTTACAAAGATTCAAACGCAGTTTTGCACCATGCTTAACGCAGAGGGTTTCAAGAAAAATGTGACAATTGTCAATAATGTCATTGATAGGAGTTGTTTCCAACATAGGTTCCGGTATTTTAACCATGTCTGCAAAACGAGTTATGAATCGGCTCATAGCGAAACAGCGGTCGGAACATACTTGTGCCAAATCCTCTGGCAGTCCGTCAATGCTTTCGAGTATTGATGTTATTCCTGCAACATTGTTGTTCACTTCGTGCGCCATCATGCGAATAACTTTTCCGTAGGCTTTCTTTTCAGCTTCGAGCACTTCCTGAGTCAAGCTCTCTATAAGAATGAACGGATGGTGAAATCCTCGGTCAAGAAAATACAAGTGTGAGCATCTGTATATGGCTGACCCTCCGAGACGGAATGTTTTTGTTGTCTCACTGTCCATTTTGCTTATTTCTTTGGCAAGCAATGAGTCCAGCTCTTCCATCTTCTTGTTTTGTATTGTGCCAATAGACTTAATGTCAAGGAAATTCAGTGCAGCATTATTGACACTGCTGATATTTCCGTTCAAATCTAACATTATCACACCCATTGGTGAGGCATCTATGAGCAGGTCAAGAAAATTGTTCTGCTCCCTAAGACGCAGATGCTCGTCTTTGAGTTTGTCAAGCAAACGGTTAAACACCCTTACAATTTTGTCTGTTTCTTTCTGTCCCACAGTGGTCAGTCTTGTTGTCAGGTCTTGTTCCATCAACAGTTCCATACCGCTGCTAATAGACTTGATAGGGCGCATTACCTTATTGTAAAAATAGAACAGGAACAGCAAAGTTGCAATACAGAGACCTTCTGCCACATACAGCAGTGCGGTGGGCTCATCCTTTGTTGCTACAATTGTTATTCCCAATGACGCACTTATTAGAATGACAAAGATTATGAAGAAGTGGATAAGCTTCATTTTTTCTTGGGTTTTTAAATCAGATTTTAGTTTTTTAGTTCTTAAGTTGCCTACCTTACAACCTTATAACCTTATAACCTCACAACCTCACTTAATTCCATACTTGTCCAATCGGCGGTATAGTGCACCTCTACTGATGCCAAGTGCGGATGCCACCTTCGACATGTTGCCTTGATATTTTTCTATTGCATTGATTATTAGCGAACGTTCTGCATTCTCTATTGAACTGTTTGCGGTAATACTTCCTATTGCAGAAGGTGATGTGGTAACACTTTCTTCAAATTCTTTTTTTGTAAGTGTTCTGCCTTGGTTCATCAGCATGGTGCGTTCCACCAGTCCTTTCAGTTCACGTATGTTACCCGGGTATGGCAGTGTTTTCAGGTAAGTCATGGCGTCGGGAGTTATTTCAATTCTGGCAAGTCTGTTTTGTTCACATGCTTTATCAGCAAAATGACGGACAAGCAGAGGTATGTCTTCAGCCCTTTCACGCAATGGCGGAAGATTGATAGTTATGAGATTTATTCTGTAGAAGAGGTCTTCTCTGAATGAATGGTCGTTTACCATCTGTGGCAGATTGGCATTTGTAGCGCTGATTACTCTCACATCTGCTTTTCGTGTACGGCTGTCTCCCAGCACTTCGTAAGTCTGGTCTTGTAGAACACGCAGAAGTTTTACTTGGCAACTGCGGTCAAGATCACCTATTTCGTCAAGAAATATTGTTCCTTTGTTCGCCATTTCAAATCTTCCAACTCTGTCTGTCACGGCATCTGTGAAAGCACCCTTTTTGTGACCGAACATTTCGCTTTCGAACAGCGAAGTTGAAATGCCGCCTAAATTAACCTTCACAAAAGGTTTGTCCTTTCTGTTGCTTGCTTTGTGAATAGCCTCTGCAACAAGTTCCTTGCCTGTTCCGCTTTCTCCTGTTATGAGTACGGAGGCGTTTGTTTTAGCTATTCGTTCTACAGTGGCAAGTACCTCCATCAATGCAGGCGATTTGCCAATAATAGGGAACGCGCTTTTTTCTGTATCTATTTTGGGAACAGAGTTAGTCTTGTTTGTAGAGGTAACTTTCTCGTTTCCTTTGGCAGCAGCCGGAAGAGAGCTTAATGCTGTTTCTACCCTTTGCATCAGCACTTCGTTGCTCCATGGCTTTGTTATAAAGTCAAAAGCTCCAGCCCTCATACCTCTTACCGCCAGCTGTATGCTTCCCCATGCAGTTATCAGTATAACAGGAGTCTCTGGGCAGAATATCTTCACTTGTTTCAACAGTGTTATTCCTTCTTCTCCATCTGTTGAAAGTGAGAAATTCATGTCCATCAGTACAAGCTGAGGTGCTTCAGCTCTCACAATCGCCATAGCTTCTTCTTGATTTTCAGCAATCTTAACTTCAAATCCGTTCCTTTCAAGAATGCGCATCAGCGATATGCGTATCATCCTGTCATCATCAATAACCAGTATCATTGGGGCTTAAGTGTGATTTTAGTTTTTAAGTTTTTAAGTTCTTAAGTTTTTTAGTTGCTTACCTTACAGTCTGATATTAGTTTTTAAGTTCTTAAGTTTTTAGTTGTTTAACTTACAATATGATTTTAGTTTTTGAGTTTTTTAGTTGCTTACCTTATAAACTTACAACCTTATAACCTTTATTCCGTTTGCAAACTTACAAACTTTTTGTTTTTCAGTCAAATAAAAGATGTATTGGTTTTAATATGGGCAGAGTCTTTTTTATTATTCTTTTACAATTCTCTCAATATCTTCGTTAATGTCGCAATTGTTGGCAAAATCCCAAAGAGTTATGCTTCTCAGTTGGTAATAATAGTACCAATAAGAATAAAGTTCACTGATGCGGTTCTGCCTTGCCTGGTCTTTCGAAGTTTGTGCATCGTTAAGGTCGAGGGTACTTATTTTCCCAATCATGAACGTCTCCACGTTTGTCCTGTATCGCTTTTCGGCAATTTTATCAGCTTCGCGAGCAATGTTGAGCTGACGGCTTTGATTGTTGAACTGTTCTGTCAGGATGAACAAGTCCTGATGGAAATTTGCGGTCTCTTGGCGTAGTCGGCTCTTGGTCACTTCGCGGTTGCTTTCAGCCACCTTTACTTGTCCGCGCCGCTTTCCCCAGTCAACAAGCGGAATGCTTACACCAACTTGCACGATTTGGTTATCTTTCAGATTGTCGTAGGCTGTACGAAGGGTTTGTTGCGATGAGCCTGTGAATCCCACCTGAGCGTGGAGCGTAACCTGCCGAAGATTGCCTTTCGCCATTGCCACCGAATAGTCCGCTTGCAACTGACGGCGACGTATGCTGCTTGCAAAGGCGTTGTTGCGCAGTGCATGGTCAAGCACATCTTCGTACTTTATGCTCACTTCTGGAACACTGTCAGGCAGTATGGGTACAATATCTACATCCTCGTCAATTGACAGGAAGGAGCGAAGGGCAAACATATTGCTTTTCAGGCCGCTCTCGTTCGCAGTAAGTGATGACTCTTCATTGAGCAAGTTAAGTCGCATCTGCAGAAGGTCGTTCTCGCTTATCTGTCCCATCTCGCGCTTTGCTTTTGCCACTTCGTAGAGTTTTTTGGCGTTGTCAAGGTTCTGACGTGCAATGCTTACACGTTCTTTTGCCAACATCAGGTTGAAGAAATGGTTGATTGCCGCCATTGCCACATTCTCCGTAGCTGTCAGGAAGTTAGCCTTTGCTTCTTTATAGCGTATAGGCTCTATACGGCGGTTCCATTTTGATGCATTTACTCCAAAAATAGGTTGGTTAAGAGATAGTGCCACTGGTACACTCATATACTGGTTGCGGTTGTCTGGATCGCCTCCCGTCATTTGTCGCATAAAGTTTAGCGAAGAGTTTATGGATAGTGTTCCGCCTGTCAGCCAGATGTTTTGCTTTATTGAAAGCGAACCGTCTATTTGCATAAAGTCATTGCGGACGTATGAATAGCTGCCATCTTCGCGCTGGTATGTACTGTAACGCTTGTTGTAGGCCGGTATAGTACCCGACAGGCTCATCTCAGGCAGCAAGTCAGCCTTGTAGGAACGATATTCCCAATAGGCTGTTTTAAGTTCGTTGAGAGCTACCGCTGCATTCACACTCTGCCGGCGTGCAAGAGTGATGGTCTCGTCGAGTGTCAGCCGCAACTCGCGCGGTTGCTGTGCTGAGAGGGAGAGTGTGAAGAGTGAAAGGAGGAAACTCCAGTAAAATGATTTGTTGGTTGGTTTCATGGTTGTAGTTGGTGATTTTGGGGGCGGAGTGATCTGAATAATCGGAGTAATCAGAGTTTTCTGAGTATTCGGAATAATCGGAATAATCTGAGTATTCAGATGTTCCTTTCTAAAAC
>JAFTTD010000213.1 GCA_017466965.1 Bacteroidaceae bacterium | reverse complement strand
GGTATTGTGCTTTCCACTGTTGGAGTGCTGCTGACAACTCTGCTTACCGGCGGTTTCATCTTCTTATTGTCCATTTATACCGGCATGGACATCCATCTTGCCCTCCTCCCATCAATGCTGCTTGCTGCAACCATGTCTTCCACCGATTCAGCCTCTGTTTTCAACTTGCTCCGTTCACAAAACATGAATCTGAAGCACAATCTGAAGCCAATGCTTGAACTAGAAAGCGGTAGTAACGACCCTATGGCATATATGTTGACCATTGTTCTCATACAAGTCATAAGCAGTGGCAGCAACTTGGACATGGGAATAGTATTGCGTGATTTGCTGAGACAGTTCATATTCGGCGGCATCATAGGCTTTGCTTTTGGCAAGGGCGCAGTCTGGCTCATAAACAGAATAAACCTCTCTAACAGTTCGCTCTACCCGATAATGCTTCTGAGCGTAGTGTTCATAACATTCACCATAACAGACCAGATGCGCGGCAACGGTTATCTTGCAGTGTATATCGCAGGCCTTGTTGTAGGCAATGCCCGACTTACTTACCGAAAGGAAATCAGCACATTCATGAATGGACTGACATGGTTGTTCCAGATTGTAATGTTCATTCTCTTAGGACTTCTTGTAAACCCTCATGAACTTATTGATGTGGCTTTCGTATCCATCGCCATAGGTATTTTCATGATTTTAGTAGCACGTCCTGCCAGTGTGTTCGCTTGTCTCCTGCCCTTCCGAGGCATCACAAACAAGGCACGTCTTTTTGCCTCATGGGTAGGACTTCGCGGAGCCGTGCCTATCATTTTCGCTACATATCCTGTATTGGCAAACATTGAAGGTTCAAACCAAATTTTCAACATAGTGTTCTTCATCACTCTGCTTTCACTCATCATCCAGGGCATGAGTATAGCCACTGTTGCACGCAAACTGAACCTTGACCTGCCTGCAGAGAAGGAAGGCAATGAGTTCGGCGTAGAGCTACCCGACGAGATAGACACGCAGCTTGAGGACCTTACGCTCACTCAGGAAATGCTTGCTGACGGTAACCGTCTGGTTGACATGAATCTTCCACGCGGCACATTGGTGATGCTTGTAAAGCGCGGAAAAGAATTCATTATTCCTAACGGACAAATAGAACTTAAAGCAGGTGACAAATTACTGTTAATATCTGAAAACAAATAATCAGAATGAACAGATAATGTCTAAAAGGTTGTAAAAAATGTTTATACAACATTTATATCACCTACATTATTAAGGATTTAAGGAAAAAAGTTGTAATTTTGCACTTTAATAAATAAGTTTCATGCCATTCCTAAATTTGGAATTGCATCTCATCAAACGCAGAGCAATAAATAAAAACATATATAATTATGGCACAAGAAGATGTATTTAAGAAAGTTGTTTCCCATTGCAAGGAATATGGTTTCGTATTCCCTTCAAGTGAAATTTACGATGGTTTAGGCGCCGTTTATGACTATGGACAGAACGGTGTAGAGTTGAAGAACAACATTAAACAATACTGGTGGCAGAGCATGGTGCTCATGCACGAGAACATCGTGGGCATAGATTCTGCTATCTTCATGCACCCAACAATATGGAAGGCATCTGGTCACGTTGACGCTTTCAACGACCCGCTCATTGACAACCGCGACTCAAAGAAGCGCTACCGTGCAGACGTTCTCATTGAAGAGCAGATGGCAAAATATGAAGACAAGGTTGAAAAGGAAGTAGCCAAGGCAAGAAAGCGTTTCGGTGAAGCTTTTGACGAAGCTCAATACCGCGCAACAAGCCCTAAGGTGGCAGAAGAACTTGCCAAGCGTGACGCTCTTCATGCACGCTTTGCTAAGGCTATGAACGACATGGACCTTGACGAACTTCGCCAAATTATTATTGATGAAGAAATCGTATGCCCTATTTCAGGCACAAGAAACTGGACAGACGTTCGCCAGTTCAACCTCATGTTCAAAACAGAAATGGGTTCTACAGCAGAAGGTGCTTCAACAATTTACCTCCGTCCTGAAACAGCACAGGGTATTTTTGTAAACTACCTCAATGTGCAGAAGACTGGCCGCATGAAGCTTCCTTTCGGTATTGCACAGATAGGAAAAGCTTTCCGCAATGAAATTGTAGCTCGCCAGTTCATTTTCCGTATGC
>JAFTTD010000212.1 GCA_017466965.1 Bacteroidaceae bacterium | reverse complement strand
ATTCAATGAATTTAAAGAATTGTATGAAGTCATTTTACCTGAGGGATTAAAGATTATTGGTAAATGGGCTTTTAGGGGAACTCCGCTAGATGAAATTTTATTACCTTCTACTTTAGAGTCTATTGGTCAAGGTGCTTTTGCGCATTCCAATATATCAGAAATTATAATTCCTGATAATGTGACAGATATTAAGAATGAAGTTTTTTATGAATGTTTTGCTTTGAAAAAGGTTACTTATTCGAAGAGTATGACATATATTCCAAATCACTGCTTTTTTAGATGCTATCATCTTGAATCATTTGATTTCCATGAAGGATTAGAATCCATTGGTGGTAATGCGTTTGAAGATTGTTATAGTCTGGGATGTAATGCTAAATTGCCGGAATCAATGAAATCTATAGGCTATTGTAGCTTTAGGTATGCAGCTATAGACTCTTTATTTATCCCAGAAGGAGTTGGAATATCTGATTATGCATTCATATATTCAACGTTAAGATATGCCGAGCTTCCAACAACATATTATGACTGCAGTAACGGAATGTTTGATGGATGCAGTAATCTTAAAACTATAAAATTCAAGTCTCCTACAAAGATTACACACAAAACAAATACAATAATAGATGATAGATATCGAGCAAATATCACTCTCTTGGTTCCAGACTTTTTAGTGAGTGCATACAAACTTGACAGCTATTGGTATAATTACGGAAACATAGAAGGATTCCCTACGACCGAAATCAGTGAGTGGACAATAAACAATCCTTTGGTGTTGGATGCAAATTCCCGCTTCCAAGGCTCACCCGATATTCATCTGAACAATACTTCGCTCACTATGAATGGAGAAACAGGAATGGAGGTTAATGAGTTCAGAATGAGTTTGACTGCAAGTAATTGGGGGGGTGATACATATCCTTATTCTTATTCTTCTTCTTCTCAAGTCCTTGTGTCTGCAGATGTAGATATTAAGAGCTTGTTGGAATTGGATTACCAGACTTACGGCAACCGTTGGTATTTCATTTCTCTGCCATTTGACATAAAGGTTTCGGACATTAAGACTGATGCTCAATACGCTATCCGTTATTATGACGGTGCAAACCGTGCGCAGACAGGAGTGGCATCAGGAAACTGGAAGAACTACAGCGCTGACGATATAGTGCCAGCCGGCACTGGTTTCGCTTTCCAGACAAGCAAGGATGCATGGAACACTTTCGTGGCATACGAGAATGTGAACAAGAATCGTGCGTTCAAGGCAAAGGACCTCTCTGCCGCTTTGGATGAAAACCTCAGTGAGACATCTGAACACAGAGGATGGAACTTTGTGGGCAATCCGTGGATGACATTCTATAATATACACTCAGTGGATTTCACTGCTCCGATAACTGTTTATGACCATTATCACGGAACATACAAAGCATATTCAATCATTGACGATGATGTTGCTCTTCATCCTACTCAGGCATTCTTTGTTCAGTGTCCGGAGGATGTGAGCGTGATTACATTCCCTGCACGCGGCCGTCAGCTGACAAAAGATATTACTAATCAGAATGGAGGTAAGTTGCGTGGCGCGAATGCGGCAAAACGCAATCTGGTTGATTTGGAAATAAAGTCGGAAGATGCGTCAGACAATACAAGAATAGTTGTGAATGAAGAGGCGGTGATGGGATATGACTATGGTTCGGATGCAACAAAATTCTTTGCCGATTCAGATGCTCTCCAACTCTATTCTCTTGACTCTGATGGAGCGGCTTATGCTATAAACGAAAGACCTGCATCTGACGGATTTGTAGATTTGGCTTTCATTGCGCCTAAGGCTGGTGAATATACTCTTTCACTGACTCGCAACCAGATGGGTACTGTTATCCTAACAGATATGGAAACAGGCAGAGATACAGACATTACTCTGAATGACTATGTGTTCAGCACTGAAGCGGGTAGTTTCACAGACCGTTTCAGACTTTCTCTGTTCCCAATAGACGTAACAGGCATTGAGGGTACACGAAACGACAAACCGGAAGTGAAAGTTGTTGAAGGAGGTATTGATGCGGCAGGTCACGTCAGTGTGTTCTCTGTAGATGGAAGAAAAATTGCGGAAGGCGAAGGTGTTCTGTATCTTGAGAAGGGAACATACGTTGTCCGTGCTAAGAGTGAGAGTGTGAAAGTTGTGGTTAAGTAGTTGCTCTTTATTATGAACAATCGTGCAAACGAGAGCAGAATCAAGTTTACTTTAATTTTGCCGAGTGCAGCCGATTGAAGGCGAAGCCAATCATGAGTTATGAATTATGAACAACTCAAAACTCAAAAACTTAAATACTTAAAAGTATGAATATGCAAATAAGATATTTGTTCTTGGTCGTGATACTGTTGTTCGGTATCATGGCCAAAGGACAGGAATTCAATCCGGCTGACCCTGCCGAACCGGCATCACCGCCCATCAGTTTGATACTGAAGGTGTCGCCAAATGGTGCGGGAAGCGTCAGCGGTGGAGGCAAGTATTCTGCTGGTACAAATGTGACATTGAAGGCATCTTCAAACACGGGATTTGTCTTTGTGAACTGGACAGATGCGAACGGAAACGTTCTTTCTACTGCTTCTCAATATACACATAAGAAAACAGAGAAGGAAGAGGTTATCACTGCGAACTACATATTCAATCCAGGTAGTCCGTCAGAACCTTCTGCTCCTACGATAAAGCCAAAACATTATCTTACACTGAAAGCAAAGGAAGGCGGTAGTGTCAGTGGTGGCGGACGATATGAAGAGGGTACTTCCATCAACGTATCGGCTAGTGTGAATACCGGATTCTACTTTGTTGCCTGGCTGGATGAACAGGGGGACACTGTGAGTGTGTCAAGAGACTTCTCATATACAATGGGAACGACAGATGCTACACTGACAGCGCATTTCAAGTTTAATCCAGGCAGTCCATCTGAACCATCGGAACCCACAATACGTCCGAAACACTATGTTCACTTGTCTGCCGGTGATGGAGGAACTGTGAGCGCGAGCAACGGAAGACCAATGGAAGGGGACAATGTGACAGTAACGGCTTCACCTAATACCGGATACTATTTTGTAGGTTGGTATAGTGACAGTGTGATTGTTTCGACTGAAAAGAAATATACATTCACGATGGGAGAGGCTGATGTTTATCTTATGGCTTTGTTCCAGTATAATCCGTCCTCGCCGGGCGAACCTTCACGCCCTGTTGTTAGCAAGAACTCTCTCTATCTGATGACGGTGTCTGCTAAACCAGGTGATGATGCATTGTGTGCATTGTACTTTGATGCGGTAAGCGAGGTGACGGACTTGAGTTTCCAGCTTGGTTTTCCGAAAGGCACATTCCCTTTGCCTGATTCGCTTGTGGTGTCGGAAAGGGCTGTAGGGTATAATGCGGAACATACGCTTGTCAATGACTCAACTATTGCGATAAGCCTGAAAGGTGGTACACTGGGTGTCGGAACAATTAAGCTTCTTACACTTGACCTGAGAGTGCCTGAAGATTTTCCGATAGGCATTGGTAATACAATCACAGTAAGTCAGGTGTCAGTGACAAATACTGACGGAACTACTCAGACTGCTTCAACCAGAAACAGTAGCCTTGATGTGTATAAGTTCGGTGATGCAGACAACAGTGGTGTGATAGACTTGGTTGACCTCGTGATGGCGCGCGATTATCTGTATGGCGTGCATATCGATGGTTTCGAGCCTGTGGCTGTTGACTTGAACCGCAACGGCATTGTTGACAGGGATGACATAAGATTATTAACCAAACTAATTCTTGATAGATAGCCATGAAACGAATCCTATTTATAATATCAGTATTTCTGATATCTGTAGGAGCTTGGTCTCAGGCTTCTATAACGCTCGAATCATTGCCTGAAAGCGCAGCTGGAAATATGACTCTGTCTTTGGGAATGATGAACGAAGAGAATATCAAGGGTTTTCAGTGTGACATAACATTGCCTTCATTTGTGAAGTTCAATGACTCACAGCCTCAGACAGTGGGCAATGCTTCTGACTTTGAAGTGGCATATAAGCTTTTGTCTGAGCAGGTGATGCGTATAGTTGTTACCTCTGCCACTAATTTCAAGATTATTCCTGATTCAGTGAACATTGTAGAGATAAGTGTTGAGGTGGCTGATGCAACAGGTGATACTGATGAGACGATGAAAGTTAGCAATGCTTCTGCCGTGTTGGAAGGTTACAAGATGATTAATATCCCTGACGGAGAATATACAGTTTTCGCAAAGAAACCGGTGTTTGTCGTTTCATACATGGACGAAGGGGAAGAAGTTCATAGGGATACGCTTGCACAGGGTGTTGAGATTGTGCCGCCAGCATTGACACTTGAAAAAGAAGGTCATACTTTTGTGGGTTGGGACAGTCTGCCTGAGATTATGCCTGACAGTGATATTGTTGTCAATTCGGTATATGAAAAGAACAAGTATGAAGTGGTTTTCATGGTTGACGGAGAAGTGTTCCGAACAGACAGTATATTATATGGTACTGAGTTTGAACTGCCTGTTATGTCGGAAAAGGATGGATATACATTTGACGATTGGGGAGGATTGCAAGTTGAATATATGCCTCCATACGATTTGACCATTGAAGGATGGTATATTCTGAATGAAATACAGTATGATGATCAAGGGCTGATATATAAATTGTGTCACCCTGATTCGGTGAATTACGACTCTATTGTTTTCGCTTTAGCGGGATATACGGACTCTTTGCTTGCAGACATTGCTATAGCGGAAGAGATTCATTCGGTTCCTGTGACGGTAGTTGCAGACAGCGCGCTGTATGGTGCGGAGGTGCTGAAGTCTGTTGTTATGCCTGAAAGCATTGCAGGTGTGGGGAATGCTGTCTTTGAAGGCTGCGCCAATCTTCTGGAAGTGGAATGGAATTCGGAGGATAGCATTCGTGCCGAATGTTTCGACACACCGGAGAATCATGGCAACATGCTTGTGTGGAATCATAGTAACAATGACAATACAACCTTTGAAGGAAATGTCATTTTTGGGGATGCTATTGAGTCGCTTGCCCTTGTGGATGGTCTTCCTTTCAGAAGTTCGCATGATTTTATTGCTGAGAGAGTGGAGTACTCGCGTCTGTTCTCAAAGCAGACTCATGTAGGTGTGCCTGGCGGTTGGGAGGCGGTGATTCTTCCTTTCAGTGTTCAGACGATAGTGAGCGAGGACGGAAGTATGATTGCTCCTTTCGGTGTGGCGGATATGGTCAATTCTCTGCCTTGCTGGCTTGCGGACATGAATACGAATGGCGCTTTCTCTTATGTGCAGGCTATTGCTGCAAACACTCCGTTCATAATCCGTATGCCTAACAGCGATGACTATGAGGAAGAGTTCAACATAGAGGGAAGGGTGACGTTCGTGGCTGAGGGTGCCACTGTAAAGGCTACAACAGGATTGACGGGAATTGCGGGTGATGACTTCAGCCTGTGCGGTACGTATGAAGGTGAAGCATCGGGTGTGCAGACGTATGCCGTCAATGATGAGGCGTATGTTTCTGACGAAGGCGATGAGTACTTGCCAGGCAGTGTCTTCGTGTCGGATTCGCGCGATGTACGTCCGTTCGAGGCGTATGCTTATTCAGTACAGGCTGGTGGTGCCAAATTCTTTAATCCTTGGAAAGATACTTCCACTGGCATTGACGGCATAACAACGAAAGCGGATAAGGACGGAGAGGATGTATGGTACACTCTGCAGGGTATCCGCTTGAAGGGAAAACCAGCAGACAAAGGTCTGTATATACACAATGGAAAGGTTGTGAGAATTTGAAAAAAGACATACTTTCTTTACTTTCTGATACGAAACGAGGGCT
>JAFTTD010000211.1 GCA_017466965.1 Bacteroidaceae bacterium | reverse complement strand
TTAAATTCAGGAGTTCAGACAATACCATTGGGTGTTACCTATTATGTATTCTCTTACATTTAAAAACTTATAAACTTAAAAACCAAGAAAATCAAATACGCCTTACAACCTTAGCATAGAGAACTTAAAAACTCATAACCTCTAACACAGCTTTTTTACATTGAATTTATTGATTTAAATCATTAAATTACAAAAAATGCAAATGTTTTCGCACACAACGCTTGCTGAATAAGAAAAAAGCCTTACCTTTGCATCGTGTTTTTCATAGTATTAGATTTAAGGTTAACAAAGGTTGGGGTAAGGCGTTACCCCTTTTTTTATGTCCGTATGTGAAGAAAGGGTAAAAAAGCGTACTTACTAACCAGTGGTTTTGTAGCATTATGATATAGCATTCCTATACATTTTCATTATCAACGCAGGCTCGTTTTATGACAAATGAGCCTGCGTTTAAATATTAATGAGCCTGAAATGTTGTAGAGCTCACTCACATTAGTCAAGAACAGGGAACATATAATAAGGAATAGAATAATAAGGAATGCAAACAATGAGTGGAGATGTAAATCTAAATTTTAGCAATGGAATATAAAATGTGTTCTTTTTTTGCTCATATCATTTTTTACTCTTACTTTAGCAAGATATTTGTCATATAACCTTATTGATTAAACATTAACAATCATGAAGAAACTTTTTTGTTTATGCATAACAGCTTTTTTAACTACAGCTGCAATTGCACAATCTTTCACTTTTTCCTTTAACGGCAAGAACAAGCAGGCAACACTAATATCCTCTGCTGACATTTATAATCCAGATAAAGGTTACGGCTACGACTTCACTAAACCGACTGAACCTGTTAAGAGCAAGACTCAGAAGCCTTTTTTCTTCTCTGTAAATGTGCCTGACGGAAACTATAAGGTTAGCGTCACACTCGGCTCAAAGAAATACAAGGCTGCTACAACAGTGCGTGCTGAATCGCGCAGGCTGTACCTTGAAAACATACCTACAAAGAAGGGAGAAGAAAAGACTTTTTCTTTTGTTGTGAACAAACGAAACACTAAAATAGGCGACAACGACCGTGTTCGAATAAAGAAGCGCGAGGAAGGCAAATTAAACTGGGACGACAAGCTTACGATTGAGATAAACGGCGACTGCCCTGCCATTTCAACGCTTAAGATAGGACCTGTCTCTGACGTTACAACAATATGGCTGTGCGGCAATTCAACAGTTGTGGATCAGGACAATGAACCTTGGGCAAGTTGGGGACAGATGATTCCAAGATGGTTTGACGACAGAGTGTGCTTTGCCAATTATGCAGAAAGCGGAGAGACAGCCTCAACTTTTATTGCCGCTAACCGTCTGAAGAAAATCCTTTCGCTAATGAAAGCCGGCGACTACATATTCATTGAATTCGGGCATAACGACCAAAAACAGAAATTCGCAGGTGCTGGCGCGTACTACAATTTCGCCACTTGCCTGAAGACTTTTGTTGACGAGGCGCGCAAACGCGGTGCCACCCCTATATTTGTCACTCCTACCCAACGACGCTCTTTCGGAGATAACGGCAAGATAAAGGACACTCACGCAGACTATCCTGAAGCTATGCGCTGGGTTGCAAAGCGTGAAAGTGTGGGGCTCATTGAACTTAATGAGATGACAAGAAAATTCTATGAGGCAATGGGTGTAGAGGGTTCAAAGCGTGCTTTTGTGCATTATCCTGCAGGCACATATCCAGGACAGGCTGCTGCACTTGCTGACAACACCCACTTCAACCCTTATGGCGCATACGAAATTTCAAAGATGATTGTCGAGGGAATGAAGAGTCTGAATCTGCCTATAGTCAGTTATCTGCGCTCCGACTACAAGCCTTTCAATCCAAGCGAACCTGACAAGGTTGAGGATTTAAAATGGAACGACTCTCCTTTCACCGAGATTGAGAAGCCAGATGGAAATTGAGAGGATAAAGTTTATTACTCATACATCATAATCAACAATTGACAACATAAAATGAATAGAAAGAATATCGCCATTGCATTTTTCACGTTGCTGGCTGCATCTAATGCCGTAGCACAGAACTGGATTCCCATTGAACCTGAAGCAAGTCCTTACACTCGCTGGTGGTGGTTAGGAAGCGCTGTCGATACAGCCAATATAAGATATAACCTCTCAGAGTATGCTAAGGGCGGAATAGGCGGTGTTGAAATCACTCCTATTTATGGAGTGAAAAACAATGACGCCAACAACATAAGTTATCTTTCTCCGAAATGGATGGAAATGCTCTCACACGTTGAGGCTACAGGTGAAAAGCTGGGCATTGAAACAAACATGTCAACAGGAACAGGATGGCCGTTTGGCGGACCAGATGTACCGCAAAGTGAAGGTGCGGCCAAAGCGATATTCAATGTTTACGATATTGAGGGCGGAAAAGGCGAATTTATCGACATATCAGTAACAGACGAGAAACAGAAACCAATCTCTACCCTACTCTCTGTCATGGCATACAAGACAGAAGAGAACAGCGACGGCACATATAATTATAAAGAGATTATTGACATAACATCCAAAGTGCAAAAAGCCCTCATGCCTAACGGAAAGGGCGCAAACTACGGATTTGATTCAAACCTGCTCTCTGAAGGGAAGTGGACTATTGTTGCCTTGCACTGCGGACGTACTCGTCAACAAGTGAAACGTGCTGCGCCTGGAGGCGAAGGATTGGTTATAGACCATTTCGACCATGATGCAGTAAAGAACTATTTAAATAAATTCGACAAGGCGTTTGAAGAGAACAAAGTGAAAGCTCCACACACATTCTTTAACGACTCATACGAAGTATATGGAGCGGACTGGACTCCGCTTCTGCTTGAAGAATTTGAAAACCGAAGGGGATATAAGCTTCAGAACTATTTCCCAGACTTTCTTCGTGCTGAAAACCAGAAAACAGATGTCAGCAGACGACTGATTAGCGACTATCGCCAGACCATCGGCGAACTGCTTCTTGAAAACTTCACTACTCAATGGACAGAATGGGCGCATAAGCATGGTTCAATCACTCGAAATCAAGCTCACGGAAGTCCAGCCAATCTTATAGACGTTTATGCCGCTGTTGACATTCCTGAATGCGAAGGCTTTGGACTGAGCGATTTCAAAATCAAAGGATTGCGTACGGATCCAGGATTTACAAAAAAGAACGATTCAGACATTTCAATGCTTAAATACGCTTCTTCAGGAGCACATATCTCCGGAAAAAAATTCACCTCCTCAGAGACATTCACATGGCTCACAGAACACTTCAGGACATCACTGTCACAATGCAAGCCCGATCTTGATCTGCTGTTCGTTTCTGGAGTAAACCACATATTCTTCCACGGTTCATGCTATTCACCACGCGAGGATGAATGGCCAGGATGGAGATTCTACGCCTCTGTAGATATGACTCCGAACAACAGCATCTGGCGCGACATGCCAGCCTTTTCAGACTACATAAAGCGTTGCCAATCATTCCTTCAGTGGGGAGAACCCGACAACGACTTGCTGGTATATCTCCCTTACTACGACATGATTTATGAACAACCTGACCGCATTGCGCTATTCGACATTCACTCAATGGAACGCCGAGCTCCAAAGTTTATCAAAGCCATTCAAACGATTATAAAGAACGGATATGATGTTGATTACATCTCTGACAAATATCTTGAAAAGACAACCTTGCAGAACGGGCATCTTACGACAACAGGCAGGAATGCTTATTCTTCAATAATAATACCAGATGTACGGTTCATGCCTTTGAAAACACTTAGCCACATATTAGACTTGGCAAAACAAGGAGCCACTGTTATATTCATAAATTCATTGCCTCAATCAGTTCCTGGATATGGCAACAACGAGGAACAGAAGGCATTCAATGCCCTTATTGAAGATTTCAAGAACAAATCTGCTTGGAATACATCTTTGCGCAACGAAAGAAATCTCTATACAGTGGCACATAAATTCGGCAATGGAATGGTGGTTGGCTCTGACACCTATGAAGGTGGAATCAGATGGTGCAACGGACGTACCGAACAAATGCGCAACGAGCAGGGGCTAAGCTGTATACGCCGCTCAAACCCTCACGGCTACCACTATTTTATCTCTAACCTTCAGCATGCCGATGTGGACGATTGGGTTACTCTCGGTGTAAATGCAGAAAGTGCTGCATTCTACAATCCAATGAACGGAAAGATAACAGAAGCCGAAATACGTCAGACAGACAAAAAAACACAAGTTCGCCTACAAATTATGTCAGGTGAATCAGTGATTCTTCGCACATTCACCACAGGTACAACAGACCGCATAATGGAAGAAAGCGGGCTTTCCGGAAAAGTTAAGCCACACAAGTACTATAATCTGAAGGAGCAGTCAAGTTTAAGCCTTGACGGCAAGTGGACATTGAGTTTCAAAGAGAGTGCTCCACTGCCTATCAAGCGCAAATTCAAAATGGAAGGCGCCCCTAAATCATGGGTAACATTAGGAGATGAACTATGTAATACAACCATGGCAACAGGACTCTACACTACAAATTTTGTATTAGACAAAGCCGCTTTGGATAACGGACAATCTATTATTCTTGACCTTGGAGACGTGCGTGAATCAGCCAGAGTACGCGTAAACGGCAAAGACGCAGGCACATTGTTTGCAGTTCCTTTCAGAACAGACATTACCGAATATGTCAAAAAAGGCAAAAACAAACTTGAAAT
>JAFTTD010000210.1 GCA_017466965.1 Bacteroidaceae bacterium | reverse complement strand
TGTTATTTTGTAAGATGTTATATATTGAGTATAAAATGACATCACTGCATCTCCAAAATTAGGATTTATAAATGTTAATTCATTGTTTATAATACTATCCAATACACTTTCATAATTTCCAGGAATACTATGGCCATCAGGATTGCAGAAAAATTCAATGGTTGATGTTTTTTGCCTAGGCAATGTTGATGTTCCTCCCGAGCCGCTTTCTCCCGCTCTCGTCATCTTCTTGCTTGCCATAGTATATTCCATCTCCTCTATTTCTCCGAAGTCGTCCTCTGATGAGCAGTTTGAGAAACATACTGACACTGTTGTAAACACTAAAATTGCTCCGATAAGGCTGAGCAGGCCTTTTTTGCTAGTTTTCATAAGTTGTAAAATTAAATTTTATTTGTAAAATCTCTATCATTCTCAGAAAGCCATATAATGCCCTTCGTTCGCAATGGTGTCCTCGAAGAGGAATCCTATCGGGCGGGGCAGTTTCTCGTGCGTGAACACCGTATGCTTCGGCTGTCGCACCTTTATCTGGTGGAACACGGGCTTGAACGTTCCGCGCAGACTCTCGTCGAAAAGCCTGTACTCGCCTGTCTTCTCGTTTATGGACCATAGCAGTCCCTCTGCAGGGAATGATTCCCAGTCGCCGTTGTCGCCACCCTTGTATATGTTGAACACCTTCAGCGTCTCAGCCTCTTCGGGCTTGCAGTCGAAATTGAGGACGAACCTCACGCTGTCCCCGCTTGAGTCATAATGCAGCATCCGGCCGTCACCTGTGAGGCTGAACATCTTTCCGAACGTGCGAACCATGCCGTCCTCCATCACTCCGAGCCTGTAGAGCTGGCGTATTGTTGCATCCTTGAACCTCACGCTGTCGCCGTCAACCTTTCCTTCCCTGATAAGATACCATCTGTCTTCATGGAAACGGCAGAGGAAAAGGTACTTGTACGCCCTGTATCCATCAGGCACGGGAAGGGAAAAGGAATGAGTGGTGCTGAATATGGGCGTTATGTCGGTGCGGTTGACAGGCTTTGCGAATTCCCTCGCCTCCTCTTCTCCTGTTCTGAGAAGCTCCACAAGGTCGGGGTTGGGTTCATAGTCGAAGATCCACGACCTCCATGTCGCCATTGAGTCCTTCGGTGTGCCCATCTCCTGAAGCTCGTCGTATATTGACAGTCTGCAGGCATTGCTGTTGCCGCCTGTCTGAGGGATTAGTATGGAGTTGTGGACAACCTCAGTGAAGCGCCAGTTCGTCTCTATCATTGCGCAGGGAACACCGCATGCGCGTAGGGCGAGAGTGCCGTAGTGGGCGAGGGCCTTGCATTCAAGGGTGTGCATCCTCTCCATCTCCTCTGGTGTGAGAAGGTCCTTGTAGAAAGTGCCGAGACGTGTGCCGTAGGCAACATCACCCTTCAGCCTGCGCATGAGGTAGAGCGCCACTTCACGGATGGAGCCTGTGTTCTCAACCGAGTCGGCGATTGTATGCTCGTACTTGTCCTTGAACTTCCTGCGCCATCCGGAGAGTTCCTCGTCGCCAACCCTGTGGGGAAGAATGTAACGGCAGAAATCATCGAACGGTACATCCGAAGCCCATGGCTTGCCCCATGAGTCGAAAGCGAGTTCAATGTTCTCTATCAGGAAATCGGTCGTGATGGTGTCCGAGTCATAGACTGCGGCTTCATTCATGTAGCGGTATCCGTTGGAGTCGAGGAACCGCCTGTAGAGGGTGTCACTGCTGAAAGCCTTGTGGTCAAGCTCCGTCCTTCTGCCGAGTGAATCAGCCAGATGGCGCGGAACTCCGTAATGGCAGTCCGAATGCTCACGCAGATACTCTGCCGCCTTGAATTTCAGGGTGTCAGCCTCTGTTGCCGTCGCAGACTCCATTCGTTCGGCATAGTAGTCAACAACATCATCAAAGGGAGTACGCTCCACATGCCTGCAGCCCACAAGGCAGGCTGCAAGCACAAGCAACGGAAACATTACTTTCATAACCGGTTCTTTATTTTATTATATACGAGTTATTCCACTTCAATATATCCATAATATAAGGTAGAACCAACCTCTACATATATTATATAGCTTCCACTGAGGAACTGCGGAAGTTCTATTTCCGATTGTTCACTGGACAATGCTGTTGAATACACAAGTGACTCTTCATTTGTAACTGGATCTGATTCTACGATACTGATTGTAACATCTTCTTCAAAATCATCATAGAAATAGATGGTGTCACCATC
>JAFTTD010000209.1 GCA_017466965.1 Bacteroidaceae bacterium | reverse complement strand
TACCTCAAAAGAGGTGAGAGTCTCACCTCTGGTACAGGTCAGACTCTCATCGATGTATCGGTGAGACTCTCACCTCTTTTGAGGTTGTTGAAGCGCTAAAAAAATGAACAAAGAATGATGTTATTTTCAGGCATTCTTCATTCATAGGTGAAGCAGATAATTTCTATCATCAGAGCTGATACGTTTTTGTCATCTTATATGACAGTTTGTCATTTATGTCAGTTTCCTTTTCTGATTGGTATGTCATTTGTCTATTCCTTTTCATGGAATCATTATAGAATTCTATACATTAATATATATAATAATAAAAATAAAGAGAGTTATGAATATTCAACCATTAGCAGACAGAGTGCTTGTGCTCCCTAAGGCTGCTGAAGAAAAGACTATTGGCGGAATCATCATTCCAGACACAGCGAAGGAAAAGCCTTTGCAGGGCGAAGTTGTTGCTTGCGGCAACGGTACAAAGGACGAGGAAATGGTGCTCAAGGTAGGTGACCAGGTTCTCTACGGAAAGTATTCAGGCACAGAACTGGAATATGAAGGTGTGAAATACCTCATGATGCGTCAGAGCGACGTATTGGCTATTCTTAAATAAATAAAAAACTACAATTATGGCTAAGGAATTAAAATTCAATATTGAGGCTCGCGAGCAGCTGAAGAAGGGCGTTGACGAGCTTGCTAATGCAGTGAAAGTTACATTGGGTCCTAAAGGTCGCAATGTCATCATAGAAAAGAAGTTTGGCGCTCCTCACATCACGAAGGACGGTGTGAGCGTGGCTAAGGAGATTGAGCTGATTGACCCATTCCAGAACACAGGTGCACAGCTTGTGAAGAGTGTGGCTTCAAAGACTGGCGACGATGCCGGCGACGGAACTACTACTGCTACTGTTTTGGCTCAGAGCATCGTGGCTACAGGACTGAAGAATGTTGCTGCTGGCGCTAATCCAATGGATTTGAAGCGTGGTATCGACAAGGCTGTTGCCAAGGTTGTTGAGAGCATCAAGGCTCAGAGCGAGCAGGTAGGCGATGACTACGACAAGATTGATCAGGTAGCAACTGTGTCTGCCAACAACGACAATGAAATTGGCAAGCTCATTGCTGATGCCATGAAGAAGGTGAGCAAGGATGGTGTCATCACTATCGAAGAGGCTAAAGGCCGTGAAACTACCATTGGTGTAGTTGAAGGTATGCAGTTCGACCGTGGATACCTCTCTCCATACTTTGTTACTAACACAGAGAAGATGGAGTGCGAGATGGAGAATCCGCTCATCCTTATCTACGACAAGAAAATTTCTAACCTGCAGGAATTCCTTCCAATTCTGAATCCAGCCGCTCAGACAGGTCGTCCAATCCTCGTGATTGCTGAAGACGTAGAAAGCGAAGCACTCACTACATTGGTAGTGAACCGTCTGCGTGCGCAGTTGAAAATTTGTGCTGTCAAAGCTCCAGGCTTTGGCGACCGTCGCAAGGCTATGCTGGAAGACATCGCTATCTTGACAGGTGGTATCGTCATCTCTGAAGAGAAGGGTCTGAAACTTGAGCAGGCTACTATCGAGATGCTGGGTTCTGCCGAGAAGGTTACCATTACAAAGGATAACACCACTATCGTAGGCGGCAAGGGTCAGAAAGAAAACATTCAGGATCGTGTCAACCAAATAAAGAACGAGATTAAGAACACTACATCTGACTACGACAAGGAGAAGCTTCAGGAACGTCTTGCTAAGCTCTCAGGCGGCGTTGCAGTGCTCTACGTAGGTGCAGCATCTGAAGTAGAGATGAAGGAAAAGAAAGACCGTGTTGACGATGCACTCTGCGCTACTCGTGCAGCTATCGAAGAAGGCATTGTTCCTGGTGGTGGTGTTGCTTTCATCCGTTCTATCGAGTGCCTTGAGGGCTTTGAAGGAAAGAGCGATGACGAAACAACAGGTATTGAAATTGTTAAGCGCGCCATCGAAGAGCCATTGCGCCAGATTGTAGAGAATGCAGGACTTGAAGGTGCTGTAGTTGTTGAGAAAGTTCGCAACGGAAAGGGCGACTTTGGCTACAACGCTCGCAAGGACACTTACGAAAACCTTCGCGAGTCAGGCATCATCGACCCAGCTAAGGTTTGCCGCGTGGCACTTGAAAATGCAGCTTCCATCGCTGGCATGTTCCTCACAACTGAATGCGTCATCTGCGACGCGAAGGAAGACAAGCCAGAAATGCCAATGGGCGCACCAGGCATGGGCGGCATGATGTAGCAGAGACGGCTGTTGAGCAGCCTTATATGATAAGAAAAGGTTTTGACGCAGGAATGCGTTGAAACCTTTTTTTTATTTTCTTTTGTTATTCAAATCATTATTCATACCTTTGTGAAGAATAAATACTAACTAATCATGAACAAGACCTTTTTATCTATTGTAGCTTCGCTGTTTTCTCTGGTGATGAATGCTGACGAACAGGTGACCATCACTGTGTCTAATGCTGCTCAATCAGCTCGTTTGGAAATGGTGGAAGTAGATTATTCAGCCGTGAAAGCTAAAATTGGTGAAGCAAGTAAAGTAATTGTGACAGACGCTGACGGCAAAGAAATACCTTCTCAAGTGACATGGGATGGCAAGCTCATCTTTCAGGCAGGTGTGAGCGGCAAAGGAAAGTCTGTCTATTATGCCAAGGCAGGTGTTCCTCAGGAATATGAGACAAAAGCTAAAGGACGCCTTTTCGTAGAGCGTCAAGATGAGTTTGGCTGGGAAAATGACAAGGTGGCTTATCGTGTGTATGGACATGGAGGAGCAGTAGGATATGACCTCTTCAACAAGAGCACGTCAGAGCTGATGCTTGACTATTGGTATGCTTCAGAACAGAATCAGGAGATGCGCTCTGTGAGCAAGCAGTTGCACGACAGAGGATATCACGACCTTGCCGATCAAGTGTATAATGCTTTCAGTTATCACATCGACCATGGAAAAGGCATGGATTGCTACACTGTAGGTCCCACTCTGGGTGGTGGCGCCAATGCCTTGCTCAATGCTGATGGCAGTCTGTTCATGCCAAAGTGCTATCAGTCATTTGAGATACTGGATCAAGGACCTTTGCGTTTCACTGTTCGCTTTACTTACCCTGAGCAGTCTTTCAATCAAGAGAAAGTGACAGAAGTTCGTACCATATCTTTGGATGCAGGCAGCCATTTCAATCGTGTTTCCATCGTTTACAACGGACTCACTCAACCAGCAAAAATGGCATCTGGCACCGTCATTCACAAGAGCAATCCTTCAGCTTATGTTTACTCTCAGGAAGGCGGATATATTGGCTATGAAGATTTAGGCGATGCCAGTGTCTACAATGCTAAGTACAGGCAAGAATTGTCCAAGAAAATGGGTAAAATCTATATAGGCCTTCTTTACGCAGACAAGGACATAGAAATATCTTATCAGACACGAGAAAACGGCATTGCTGCAGGGCACATGCTTTCTACCTCTCTCTATAAGCCCTCAGCAACTTACACTTACTATTTTGGCAATGGATGGAGCGAAAATGCAGAAACCTCTTTCCAAAGTCTAACTGATTGGGAGGCTTTCTTAAGCAAGAAGGCTGAAGAGATAAGAAT
>JAFTTD010000208.1 GCA_017466965.1 Bacteroidaceae bacterium | reverse complement strand
ATAAATATAAAATTTCCCATTATGATGGCGTATGCACGGTGCCCATATACCCTGACCATAAACCTCTTTACCATCCTTCAGACTGAATGCAGGGTCGTCAAAATCAAACCTGTTAAAACAATAGCTTACATTCTCCCAGTTCACAAGGTCCTTTGAGTGAAGAATCACCAATCCAGGCACAGCATGCATTGTAGTGCCGGCAAGATAGTAATCCTCACCAACACGTATGATGTCCGGATCTGAAAACTCGTCATAGAACAACGGATTCGTAAATGTTCCGTTACCATTATCGGCAGTCCACGTTGCAGATGTCTGCGCCATCGTCTCAGCTGCCATAGTGACAGCAACAGACAGTAAAAATATCAATTTCTTCATATATAAAATGTATTAGTTTAAGTTTGTAAGTTTTTTAGTTCTTAAGTTTTTGAGTTTGCAATGCCATCCAGTGCATTTGTTTTTTTTTAACTCCCTCTTTTTTAACTCCTACTTTTAACTCCCTATTTTACTTCTAAAAAACTTACCTCCTCAACTCCTTAACTCCTAAAAAATCTCCTAACTCCTAATTCATAATTAAAAAAACTCACTTTCCCACAATCAGCATTCCGCCATTGTAAGGCACATTTATTTCAAACTTCTTGTTCTTAGGAAGTTTCTTCTTCTGCACACTGCCAACCAGTTCCTTGTCGTCAGAATATACCGTTATTTCAGAACCGCCCTTGAGCATCGGCAGCAATATCTTCTTCTTGAAAGGCTCTTTCTGAGCATTCACAGCTCCTATATACCAAGTGTCGCCATGACGACGTGCAAAAATAATATACTTGCCCGGATAGCCATCTATGAATTTCACGTCATCCCATGTTGTAGGCACATTCTTCATGAACTCCATGGCCCATGCAGGGGCATCGGTCATATTGTTCGGAGCAATGGCAAAATTCTGAACAGCACCCTGATACAACACAGCCGTCGTAATGGCATATACCTCGCTCGTTTTGCGCTGATTGCCACGAGTGTTGCTTTTGCTGTAGAATCTGTTGAGCGCACTGCCGCCAAAATCCATCGCCGCCACCGAATTGCGGAGCACAGGATGGATGGTGCCGAACGTAGCCTCAATATCATTCTCATGCTGGCTGAAATTCAGATTCTCGCTTGCACGAACAGCCTCCGACGACACGAAGTTAGGATACATCCTCTCCCATCCACGCGGCAAAGTGCATCCATGGAAGATAACCATCAGCCCATGTTCGTTGGCATCAGCAAGAATATCCTCATACATCTGCATCGTCTGCTGCTTGTCGCTGCCGATGAAGTCAATCTTCAGCCCCTTCACGCCGATGCTCTCCAACCACTTCATCTCCTTTCTTCGTCCTATCACAGTGTGCAGTTTATGCTTAGGCCCCTGGGGAGCATCGTTCCAATATCCATTAGAATTATACCAAAGGAATATGCCCACATTCTTGCTCTTAGCATACGCCACAAGCTCCTCCATCCTCTCATAGCCGATATTCTTGTCCCACAACGCATCAATCAGAACATACTCATAGCCCATATCAGCTGCAAAGTCAATGTATTCCCTCTGCTCAGCATAATTGCAGCTTCCGTCCTGACGGATAATCCAGCTCCAGGTGGCACGCCCGTATTTATACTCCTGCTTAGCCTCATACAAAGGTTTCACAAGATCCCACATCACAGTTGTTTCCGCTATAGGAGCAAGAGTCACGCCCACAGTGACAGTGCGCCAAGGAGTGTCACCCGGCAGAGCCAGTCCGGGAGCGGATGTACCCACACCTCCAAACTCGTCGGGATGCGGATAAGCAATCACATACTCGTTGCCGCCCTTGCAGTCAAGCCTGCTGGCGCAGTATGAACCCGACACGCCTGTTTCGCAAATCATCGCCCATCCCTTGTCACCTATTTTGAACAGCGCCGGCAAGGCATACCCCAGTCCGTTGCCATTCTTGCCCATAGGCTCATCGTAAGCGTAGTGAGTCTCATAGCTTGGACATGTGCGCATCCATCCGCTCTGAGGCAGCATCTGAGGGCACAAGAAAGTAGTGGAGCCTTCAGGAATGACAAATCCTGTCGATTCATTCTTCACAAGGCAAGATATACGGTCGCCCTTAGGCAATATGCTATATTTGAAAGCCACATTATTATTGTCAACCCTGAAGGTGACATCGTATGCCCATCGGCCCTCCTTGTCGTTGAAGCTACAAGTAACCTCGTTCGCCTCGTAGTGCACACGGCTCTTCTTTGCTTGGAGCAAAGAATAATCGTCGGTCACCATCCTGACATCCGACACGCCACGAAGAGACACATCCCTCGTGAAGTCGCCAATCGTAGTGTTGACACCCAGTGGTGAAGGCTCAACAAACACGTCGTCACCATACGTCACAGCGTAAGTGGCGCATCCATTTACAACCTCCACATCCACCTTCAGCCGTCCGTCAGGACTGCTGACAGTCTGAGCCGACACATTCATGAGCATGAATGCCGACAACGAAATCAAAAAAAACTTTTTCTTCATATTTTTGTGTGTTATTTTAGTTTTGTCAACGTATCAGATTATGAAATACTCGTCTTAAACGACGTATAACTCTGCGAAAATACGAAAAAACATATAAACAACAAAAAGACAAGAGCAAAATAACTCTGAAACAACAACCAACCGATTGTAACATAACGCAATAACCACCATTTTAACATACCCAACCCCAACAATTCATATCATATCCCGGCAATAGCAAATAATTATCAACGCAGGCTCATTTAAATTTAAACGCAGGCTCGTTGATAAATAAACGCAGGCTCGCCAGGACGCAAATTCAACTAATAAATGCAACGGATTTGTCGGTTTGAGATAATTTCAGTGAGCAGAGAGGAAAATTCCCTCCCATGCTCTACTGAATGGGATAAAAGTGGTTACTTTACTCCGTCAAACCTCCTACCGAAATCAGT
>JAFTTD010000207.1 GCA_017466965.1 Bacteroidaceae bacterium | reverse complement strand
CAGCACAGCGTTCCTCGACCCGTTTGCCGAAATCCCTACCCTCTCCATGCTCTGTTCGTACTTCAACAAGGATGGCGAACCATTGGAAAGTTCGCCCGAAAACACATTGCGCAAGGCATGCCGGGCATTCCACGAGGTGACAGGATTGAAATTCCAGGCCATGGGCGAACTGGAATACTACGTCATCGCTCCAGACTCTGAGATGTTCCCTGCTACAGACCAGAAGGGATACCACGAGTCAGCACCGTATGCAAAATTCAACCAGTTCCGTACCCAGTGCATGGCATACATAGCGCAGGCAGGCGGACAGATAAAGTACGGACATTCGGAAGTGGGCAATTTCACCATTGACGGCATGATATACGAACAGAACGAGATAGAGTTCCTTCCGGTAGATGCCGAAGATGCGGCAGACCAGCTGATGATAGCAAAATGGATAATTCGCAACCTTGCATACGAAAACGGTTTCGACATCACCTTTGCGCCTAAGATTACTGCCGGAAAAGCTGGATCAGGACTCCATATCCATATGCGCATAGTGAAGGACGGACAGAACCAGATGCTCGACGGCGGAATACTCTCATCAACAGCCCGACGCGCCATTGCCGGCATGATGCAGCTTGCACCGTCAATCACAGCCTTCGGAAACACCAACCCAACATCATACTTCCGTCTCGTGCCTCATCAGGAAGCACCAACAAACATCTGCTGGGGCGACCGCAACCGCTCAGTACTCGTTCGAGTGCCACTCGGATGGGCAGCCAAGAGCGACATGTGCAAGATTGCCAATCCGCTTGAAGCAGAAAGCAATTACGACACAACTCAGAAACAGACTGTGGAGATGCGTTCACCCGACGGTTCTGCTGACATCTATCAGCTCATTGCCGGACTTGCCGTAGCATGCCGACACGGATTTGAACTTGACAACGCTCTCGACATAGCCGAGAAGACATACGTCAACGTCAACATACACCAGAAGGAAAATGCCGACAAGCTCAACTCACTCGCCTGTCTGCCCGACAGCTGCGAAGCATCAGCCGACTGTCTTGAAAAGCAGCGCGCTGTGTTCGAACAGTACAACGTGTTCAGTCCAGCCATGATTGACGGCATAATTAAGAAACTCCGTTCATACGGCGACCGTACTCTCCGTGCCGACATCAACGGAAACCAGGAAGAAATGCTCAAACTCGTGAACAAATACTTCCACTGCGGATAACAACATCCCTACTGGCAACATAGCGGGACATCAGCACAACGCTGACGAACACAGAATCCCGCTCATATCAATAAAAAATTCAGTGTGCCGCAATTCAATTTCCGGCACACTGTTTTTTTGTTTTCAGCGCACCGTTTCTAAAACTCCGGCACACTGATTATTTCAGATATTCAATCTTCAAAAAACATACGAACTTAATGATATTATCTCACTATCAATTTTGACGATTCAATCCTTTTGCCTTTCGTTACAAACGAAACGTTATATACTCCTGAAGACAAACGCCTTACAGGCATCAGCACCTTACTTTCGCCAATTTTAATATCACGTGAATATACATTTCTACCTCCCATATCAGTAACAATTATTTCACCGCCATCTTTAACAGCCTCCTCAGCTATAACAATCTCAACAGTTTCATTTTTCTTTGCAATTTGTCGCATCATAGTCATCATAGGTGCAGATTCTACCTTCTTAACGCTTTGGGCGTTACGATCATACAAATAAAAAGTTGTTATGCCTTGATCCTCGGCATAATCTTCATGTGAAAAATAATACTTCCCACCCCAACGATATAATGGTAATTCGTCAGGATAGTAGTAATCTGGAGTTATATCCAAAGTACAAACTATTTCATTGTCAGAATTAATTACTTGATATGAATTATTTGAATAAATAACATATTCATATTTATCGTCATCATTAAAAAGAGTTTGTGTTGCATAAAAATAAATGTCATCATGCATATTTTCATCTATATAATAGAAATATAAAGTCACTAATTTAACACCTCCATTAATATGAAAAGACGTTTCTTTCTCAAAAGAATCATTATAGATATTAACATCCATACCTTCACCATTTTCTAAATACCAATCATCAATTGACATCGTAGCTAATTTAGCCTTGCCGTCTTTTGTAAATAAAGTTGGAATAAATTCTGTGTCTGCTGCATTAAATGTCCATGATTGTGCTTTAATAATTGAAGAAAATAAAAATAATCCTACAGTTAAAAATAGAAATTTAACTGTAGCTGATTTTACAGCTGAAAATAGTGTTTATGGTAACCCTGAACCAGATATAGTTATTTGGCTTAGAATGAAAGATT
>JAFTTD010000206.1 GCA_017466965.1 Bacteroidaceae bacterium | reverse complement strand
TGGTTCAATGGTTTCAACAAAGGAGGAAGCGCTGAGGCTGATCATGCTGTCAGAACTTCCGATGGCGAGCAGATTATAATATGGAATATAAGGGACAACACGTTGCTCAACGCTAATATGGATTATAATAGCGACAGGATATATTTGTCTTCTCAGGGAAATGAGTTCAGCCATTGCATGGGGCTGACATCTACAGCAGGAGGCTCTACAATTAGTCTTATAGGATATTTTGCTCCTTACGAGCTTGCTGCAGCATATCCCGAACTTATGACGCTAATGGGGTACGATTCAGAAGGAGTGAAACTGACTGCTGAATTGAAGGATATAATAATAGGCATGATGGCGGAGATTGACGCTATGATTGAGGATTCGCTTTATTCCGCTTATAAGAATGTGCTTGAAAGTGCAAGAAACAGCGCTTCAGCCAGTCTTGAAAACATTGGCGACAAAGGATATGCTGAGGCTTTTGCCGCATTGAAGGATTTGCGTAGTGCAATGGAGGCTGTTACTGTAAATTCTGTTACAGGCATCTCTTCGTATGAGCGTACAGCAAACGGTATAGATGCCATGCAGGGTGATTTGTGCATAAAGATAATGTTTCATGCTGATGATGTGGTACGAGTTTATAAGTCATATTCAAGAGACATTCTGAAAAAGAGCCTTTCCGTTGTAGAACAGACGGCGTTGTCAGCAGATTTCACTGTGGATGAGAAAGAAGGTGTGGTGACTTTAGACAATTCTCATGTGGTGGTTAAACTTAATCTTTCAACATCAGAAATTTCAACACTGAACAAGGATGGCGCAATCCTTACTCAGGAACATGGATTCTCTTTTTCTCCATGTATGGACGGACCTAACGAAAGCTATCAGATTCAGCAGACGTTCGTTCTTGCTCCTGATGAGTATATTTTCGGCATGGGACAAATACAGAACGGCTCGCTCAGTCAGAGAGGCAAAATCATGAATATGGTTCAAGACAATATGAAGGTGTATATTCCATATTTCCAGTCAAGCAAGAATTACGGTTTTTTCTGGGATAATTATTCGCCAACAATGTTTACCGATTCTGAAAGCGAAACCCGTTTCAGATCTACAGGAAACGAAATAGACTATTATGTGCTTGTCGGTGAGAAAAGTACTGATGTGCTTCCGCTCATGCGTCGTCTTACGGGACATTCTCCTATGCCTGCTTTGTGGAATTTTGGCTTGTATCAGAGCAAGGAACGTTATACAAGTGCTGACGAGACTCGTGGAGTTGTGGAGAAATACAGAAGTCTTGGAGTACCGCTCGACTGCATTGTTCAGGACTGGCAGTACTGGGGCGATGACGCACATTGGAATGCGATGGAATTTCTTAATCCTACTTTCTCGAACTATCAGGAAATGATTAAGTCCGTACACGACAATAATGCGAAGCTGATGATAAGCGTATGGGCCAATTTCGGACCTCGTACAAAGCAGTATGCGCATTTCAGCAGTAAGGGGCGTATGATTGAAGCCGTGTCGTATCCGTTTGGTGCAGGTGTGAAGCCATACGACGCTTATGATTCAGATACTCGTGACGAATACTGGGGTTTTCTTTATGAAGGCCTTATGTCAAATGACATAGATGCTTTGTGGCTTGATTCAAGTGAGCCGGACTATCAGCAGAAAAGTCCTGCCGACTATGATTATGTCACAGGAACCGGCCATACATGGAGGGCCTTGCGCAATGCGTTCCCTTTGGTTCATGTGGGCGGAGTGCACGACCATTTCCGTTCTGATGCCATCGCTGGAAAGCAAGGGCTTGCCGACAAGCGTGTATCTATACTTACACGTTCTGCTTTTGCCGGACAGCAGCGTTATGGGGCTAACACATGGAGCGGTGATGTAACCTCCAGTTGGCAGAATCTTGCAAACCAGATACCAGCTGCGCTTAATCTGTCGGCTTGCGGCATACCGTATTGGAACAGCGACATTGGCGGATTCTTCACAGGTGGTTTCGGTGGAGTAGGAGATGCCAATTGGCGCAGATTATACATGAGATGGCTGCAGTTCGGAACATTCACTCCGATGATGCGTTTTCACGGAACCAATACCCCGCGTGAGATTTACCAGTTTGGTTCTCAGAATGACGGAATAGGCGATTTTGACCATATTCTGAAGTATATAAAGCTGCGTTATCGGATGTTGCCTTATCTCTACAGCACTGCATGGCAGGTTACGAAGAATGACGCTGCGTTCATGACAGCTCTGCCTGTCGCTTTCAGCCATGACAGAATGTGCTACGATGTGGCAGACCAGTATATGTTCGGTGATGCCTTTCTTGTGGCTCCTATTGTGGAAGACCATGCCAACAGCCGTAATGTTTATCTGCCTTCAGGCGCAAAGTGGGTTGATTTCTGGACTGGCATTTCTTTTGAGGGAGGGCAGACTGTCTGCAAGCAAGCTAATGCAGATGTCATTCCGTTGTATGTGAAGGCTGGAAGCATCATGCCGTGGGGGCCTGATGTTCAGTATTCAACAGAAAAAGATTGGGACAATCTTGAAATTCGCGTTTATCCTGGAGCCGATGGAACCTTCGTGCTCTATGAAGATGAGAACGACAATTATGATTATGAAAGCGGTGAATACACTGAAATTCCTTTTGCTTGGGATGAGGAAACAAAAACACTGAGGATAGGCAAGCGTACAGGAGCTTTTGATGGTATGATGGCTGAACGCACATTCCGTATATGCAAGGTGACCAAATACAGAGGCTGTGGCGACCTTCATGCAAAGAGCTATTCTGCAATCATAAAGTACGACGGAAACGAAACATCTGTGGTGCTTGACGAAGATGAGGGAGTTGCGCCAGAACTCACCGACTGTACTTCAGAGTATATTGTCAATGCCAGCTTTGAGGAAGATGGCGCAGCCCTGACAAAGGTGGAGCCAAGGGGATGGACGGTCAGCAGCACTACTGCATGGTGGGGTGTGAATCAGGGCGGAGGAAACGGCGACCCTGTGGCGACAGACGGAGAGTATATATTTGGAGTGTGGGACTCCTCAAATGCTTTAAGCCCTGTGATAAAGCAGACCATTCCTGATTTGCCAAAGGGCAATTACATGCTGACTGTTGATATGCATGTGTCGGGAACGATGCAGATGTCACGACTGGGCAATCAGCGCCTTTTTGTCAATGCCGATGAAGTGCGCTTTGCCGACCAGATGACTACGGCAGGAACAGGCGACAATTATCCGATGCAGACCCTTAAGCTCAATTTTGCTCAAACGAAAGACGGCGTTCCCGTTGAAATAGGAGTGACAACAGACGGTGCCCCTTCTGCCACTTGGTTCAAGATTGACAACTTCAGGCTATATTCTGTCGATGACAAAGATTTTGTTCCGAGCGGAATTAAGGATGTTCAAAGCGATGCCAGCATTGAAGCAATTCAGATATTTGACATTAGTGGCAGACGTATAAACAAGCTTTCCGAAGGTATAAATTTGGTAAGGGAACGTAGGAGCGACGGAACAGTGAGGGTGAGAAAAGTGCGTTTAGGCTATTAACTACCTGGGTGTCTTTTTCTCCTACACGCCATTTCGAATATATGCGGGAAATATCCTTCCTTTTAGAATGGATGATGCGAACAGTTTTTGCAACATTCCATGAGAGGATATTCAGATGTAACGTACCATAAATTCTAAACTTCAATGGCGTTTATATAAATGTCACTGAAATATATATAAATGTCATTGAATTTTATATAAATCTCAATGACATTTACAATTTTATCTTTAGTTTGAGAAAAAAATGAAGTGGGAATTAAGCTATTAATGTGCATTATAGCTTATAAGTAATGGCGGGCATCTGTAGGTTATATATTGCTTCTATGTTCCTGTCAGAACCTCCTCTACAGGCTGCTCCTTCACTTTGTCCATTGGCACGGCCTGATATGCCGTTTTCCCGAAGTCTATTTTGTTCAGGTCAATGCAACGAATGGAGTTGTTATACATTGTCTTGTAATAAACCCTGCGGTTGGTAAGGTCAATGGCTGAAATCCATTGGGTGGCACTCGGAATGTCGGGGCCCTTGCCCTTAGGGTGCTCTATGCCAATAGGGATGTCAAAGTTGTTGAGGATATGAAAGCATTGCTTCACCGTATCGAATCCTGTAGGTCTGACGGGGGCTGTGGCTCTGAAGAAGGCAGCCCTTACAAAGCGTGAAGGCGGAGTTGCATCGCCTGGCAGTCCCAGGAATCCAGAGTTCCCTCCGAAGGGGCGCAGAGTGGCATTGCCCAATGTGATGTCGGGCGCATCGCCAGGGAACAGGTTGACATAGTTGTTCAGGTTGGCAAGGTGCCATTCGAATCCAGGCGAGTTGGTTATTACTCCCACCTTGTTGTCATAGAAATGAACTTCGCCGTCCACAATCTCCATCACAACCTGTCTGCCCGATGGTTCGCCTATTCTCCAGTGCACCACCGAATGGCTCTCAAGTCCTGCTATGCGTACTTTCGATATGGCATTCTTCACCTCATCAATGCTTGAGAACTGCGACAGAATCCATGCATTCACCTGCAGGTCGCCCAGAGTCTGACGCCTGTGTTTGGCAGAGTAGGGCTGATAACCTCCATATCCGGGGAAGAAGAACAGGCCCGACGACAGTCCCGCCTCGTTGATGCCCTCGGCAATGAATTCCTCCCTTACGACCGACATGCCTACAACTCCATATTTAGCCTTGAACGTAAGTCCCTGTCCGCCGTCGGGAGTGAACGAAGTGATGGTATGTCCGCGAGGAATGATGACATACATGCTTCTTAGCTCTTCGTGCGAGCCCTCTATAGTCCGTGCTTGAATATAGCTCCCGTCTCTTGCCTTCAGCGATATGCCGGTACAAGCTGTTCCGCTCGTGAAGTAGCCTATAAGTGCCGTCAGCCCTAAGATGTACTTTTTCATAATTGATTGGTTTTAGGTTGTTTTTATTCTTGACAGTTGTTATTCTTTACAGAAATACATTCATAACGGCATTGACGCACTTTTGTTCACTGAGGAACCTGAAAAACTTGTGGAATTGACAATATAAAAAATAAAAAACTTAAGATCTTAGAAAAGTAAAACAGCTAGATTTGCGAATGATAAGGAGATGTTTAGAAATGCTCCTCTTCATATTCAGAAATAAAACTTAAATTAAATATAATACACAATGAAAAAGCAGGACATTCTTATTTGGCTTGTGATAGCTGTAGGCTGTTGCATGTCGTCGTGTGCAGATAAACAGCAGTCTATTAAAGATTCTGACATCGAAGAGCGGATAGA
>JAFTTD010000205.1 GCA_017466965.1 Bacteroidaceae bacterium | reverse complement strand
GTATCATTTGCGTTTGTATAGCTTTTGTCTCCTGTATCTACTGTTAGCATGTCCTCGCATGATGTTGTTGAAATTCCTGCAAGGAGAGAGAAGGAGAGCATTCCTATTATTGATAATTTTTTCATATTTCCGATTTTTTACAAGTTAATCTTGACACCAATGTTGAAACTGCGGCTCTGTGGAAGCAAGCCTGCATCTATGCCCTGATAGAGAACACTGTTTCCGCATGAGAACTCTGGATCTGTGCCTGTATATTTGCTGATGACAAACAGATTGTTTGCTTCACCCCAGATTGTGAGGCCCTGAATCCAGCTCATGTTCAATGGAAGTTCGTAAGAAAGACGAACATTCTTGAGCTTTAAGTATGAACCGTCTTCTATCCAACGATCTGAGAAACGTTCGTTGTTGACCCATTCTTCGCTTGTTGTAGAGCAAACGCGTGGCATATCTGTAACCTGACCTTCGCAAGTCCAACGGTTTACAGCTGCTTTTGTCTGATTATTGAAACCATTGACATTCTCAAGTTGGCTGCGCTGATAGTTATAGATGTCATTGCCAAGTGAATACTTGAAATTAACATCAAGGCTCCACTTCTTGTAGCTGAAGTTTGTGTAGATGTTACCATAGATGTCTGGGTTTGGATCACCAATGACTGTCTTGTCTGAATTGTCGATGATACCGTCCTTGTTCAAGTCTGAGAAGTGAACGTCACCAGCAACGAAATTCTTGTAAGGGTCGTTCTTGATTCCTGTAGGATACTTCAGATAATCATTCTTGCCTGCGCTCTTTGCTTCTGCATCTGTAGCGAAAACACCTTCTGTCTTATATCCATAGAATACACCTGCTGCTCTGCCGACGCTTGTGAGTATTTCGGCTCCATAGATGTTTGTAGTGTAGTCTTTTTCAGGAAGTGATGTGATTTCGTTCTTGTAATGACCTATAGAAGCACCAAGCTGCCACTTGAAGTTCTTTGAATTAACAAGGATTGCGTTTGCATTGATGTCAACACCTACGTTCTTGAGTGAACCGCCGTTGCACCAGTATGCATCAAGACCAGCCATGTAATTTACAGACTTGAGAGTGAGGAGGTCGTCTGTCTTGCTGTAATAGAAATCAATGCCTGCCTGTACTCTGTTGTTGAGGAATGAACCTGAAAGTCCGGCATTGAAACGGCGTGTTGTTTCCCACTTAATCTCAGGGTTCTCAATGTTTACAAGCTGAAGACCTATGGCTTCCTTCATGAAGTACTGTGACTGATAGTAAGTGCGGCTTGATGAATAGTTGATATTGTCGTTACCGCTTTCGTCATAACCGAGAGTAAGCTTGAGATAGTTAAGCCCCTTTGTCTTGTTCATCCAAGGTTCGTTTGTGATAACCCATGCAGCCTGGAGTGAAGGGAAGATACCCCATTTAACACCAAACAAGCTTATTCCTTCTGTAGCCTGCTTTCCAAAGCGGGAAGATGATTCTGCAGAAACTGTAGCCTCAACGAAATAAGTGTTCTTGTAGTTATAGTTGGCGTTGACATAGTATGCCAAGTTCTTCCATGAATCATTGTTTCCTTCTACGCTGCGGAAATTGTCTGAATCAACATTGTCTGGCATCTTGTCGTTACCACCGTTATAACCTACCATGAAGTTATCTGAGAATGAATTTGATGTTAAGCGGAAACCACCGAATGCAGAAATGTTGTGAGCGCCGTAGTTGTTGTGCCAGTTAATTCTGAAGTCTTCATAAATTGAAGTTTCTTTGCTGAAGAGACTTCTCTTTATATTCTGAATGTCGCCGAGCCCTTCAAGATTGTAAACTGGTGTACCTGCAACAGGAAGATAGAACTTTTCGCTTGAACGGTTGAGCTGATAAGCAAAACGGTTTGTAATGTTCAAGTTCTTGTTAATTTCCCATTTAGGCATAACGTTGAGGTTGAACTGTGTAACTTCCTGGCTGTTCTTGTTGTTACCGTCTCCATTTTCAAGTATCCAGTATGGATTAGCGAGAGCTGCATTTGTTCCATACTTAGATGCGAATGCAAACGGATAGTTGTCGTCTTCAACACGCTTTCCTGCATATACATTTGAGAGATGGAGCTTTCCGTCATCGCCTGTATAATAACCGTATTTACTAAGGAATGGAGCCTGAATAAGTCCAAGTACGTTTGGTGAAGAGATAGGGCCTTCTGCATAGCTTTCTGCCCAACCGTTGCTTCTGATGTTGTATCCAATACGGCTGTATGCAAGGTCGAGCTGAGTACTCAAGTCCTTGATAAGCTTGATGTCTGTATTGAATCGAATGTTCAGACGGTCGAAGCCGTTCTCCTTAGCTGTTGATTCAGAGTTTGAATAACCGAGTGAGAGATTATACATCGCTACATCATCTCCACCCTGAACGTTAACTTTATAGTTCTGAGAAAATGCTGTACGATATAATCCGTCTGACCAGTCTGTGTCGTTATGGTACATAGGATACCAGTAATAGTCAGGATTTTCATTGAGGAAAGGAATAGATGAAGCAGCAGTACTGTTCTCCATACCGTATTCTGTTGTTCCAATCAAATCGCTGACATATCTCTTGTACTGGCTGGCATTCATCATTTCTGTAGTAGATGGAACTGTTTCAAATCCACCGAATATAGAAAGATTGATCTTTGTTGCCATGCTATGACCTCTTTTTGTATTGATGATGATTACGCCGTTTGCTCCGCGTGCACCATAAAGTGATGTTCCATTCTTGAGAACCTGAACACTTTCAATGTCTTCAACGTCTATTCCGGCAAGAATGTTGTTGAAGAAACCGTCATGAATGGTGTTACGGTCAAGCTGAAGATCCATCATCATACCGTCAAGTATGATGAGAGGCTGAGCATTTGTGTTCAATGAATTAAGACCACGGATGAACATTGCAGCACCTTGGCCATTGAT
>JAFTTD010000204.1 GCA_017466965.1 Bacteroidaceae bacterium | reverse complement strand
TTGAAAATCTTAGCGAACGACTCGAACGGTCGTTCAAAATACTTAAAGGTGAAGGAAAAATCACCGAAATCAATGTTGCAGAAACCTTAAAGGATGTACGAAAGGCACTCCTTGAAGCCGATGTCAACTACAAGGTGGCAAAGTCATTTACCGACACCGTAAAGCAGAAAGCTTTAGGACAGGATGTGCTCACAGCTGTCAAGCCAAGCCAGCTGATGGTAAAGATTGTTCACGACGAACTATCCGAACTCATGGGAGGCAAGGCGGTAGAGCTGGAACTGAAAGGACATCCTGCCATAGTACTCATGTCAGGTTTGCAAGGTTCTGGTAAGACAACATTCTCAGGAAAACTCGCATTGCTTCAGAAGACAAAGAAGCACAAGAATCCGCTGCTTGTTGCCTGTGACGTATATCGTCCGGCAGCCATCGAGCAGCTGAAAGTTGTTGGCGAAAGCATCGGAGTCACTGTTTATAGCGAACCAGAGTGCAAGAATCCTGTTCAGATTGCTCAGAACGCCATCAAAGAAGCAAAAGCAAAAGGATACGACCTCGTAATCGTCGATACAGCCGGCCGTCTTGCTGTTGACGAAGAGATGATGCAGGAAATTCAGAACATCAAAGCAGCTATCACACCAGACGAACTACTCTTTGTCGTTGACTCAATGACCGGACAGGATGCGGTGAACACAGCAAAGGAATTCAACGACCGACTTGACTTTGACGGAGTAGTTCTGACAAAACTCGATGGTGACACACGCGGTGGTGCAGCTCTTTCAATACGTACAGTCGTAAACAAGCCTATCAAGTTTGTCGGAACAGGAGAAAAGATGGAAGCCCTTGATGTTTTCCATCCTGACCGAATGGCTGACAGAATACTCGGAATGGGTGACATAGTTTCGTTCGTTGAACGCGCCCAAGCACAATTCGACGAAGAAGAAGCAAAGAAGCTCCAGAAGAAAATAGCCAAGAACAAGTTCGACTACAATGACTTCCTCGGACAGATACAGCAAATAAAGCGAATGGGAAACATAAAGGAACTCGCACAGATGATTCCTGGTGTCGGAAAGCAGCTCAAGGACATTGACATTGACGACAACGCATTCAAGAGCGTGGAAGCTATGATTGGTTCAATGACACCATACGAGCGTGAGCACCCTGAATGTATAAACCAAAGCCGAAAGATGCGAATCGCCAAAGGTAGCGGAAACTCAATAGACGAAGTCAACCGCGTTACAAAGCAGTTCGAACAGATGAGAAAAATGATGAAAATGATGTCAGGAAACAAAATGGCATCTATGATGAACAAAATGCAAGGAATGAAAATTCCAGGCATGCCAAAATTCTAAACTAAAAGGCAGTTAATAGACGGAAAAGCTACTGCCGCTGCCATCAAGAAAGAAATAGCGCAGGAAGTAGAACAAATAATAGAAAAAGGAGGAAAGCGTCCACATCTTGCAGCAATACTTGTAGGACACGATGGAGGAAGCGAAACATACGTCAAGAACAAAGTACTGGCTTGCGAAGAATGCGGATTCAAATCAACACTGATAAGATTTGAAAGCGACATAACAGAACAGGAACTGCTTGACAAGGTAAACGAGCTGAACAACGATGACGACGTTGACGGATTCATCGTTCAGTTGCCACTGCCAAAGCACATCTCTGAACAGAAAGTCATAGAGGCTATAGACTATCGCAAGGACGTAGATGGATTCCACCCTATCAATGTAGGAAGAATGTCTATAGGACTTCCATGCTACATATCAGCCACACCAAACGGAATACTCGACCTGCTGAAGAGATACAACATAGAGACATCAGGCAAGAAGTGCGTTGTTCTCGGACGAAGCAATATAGTAGGTAAACCTATGGCACAGCTCATGATGCAGAAAAGCTACCCTGGCGACGCAACTGTAACAGTCTGCCACAGTCATACCAAGAACATAAAGGAAGAATGCAAACAAGCAGACATAATCATTGCCGCCATCGGAATACCTGATTTCGTGACAGCAGACATGGTAAAGGAAGGAGCTGTCGTAATAGACGTAGGAACAACCAGAGTCCCAGACAGCACACGCAAGAGCGGATTCAGACTCAACGGAGACGTAAAGTTTGACGAAGTATCACCTAAATGCTCATTCATAACACCCGTACCGGGAGGAGTTGGCCCTATGACAATCTGCTCTCTCATGAAGAACACCCTCTCAGCTGGTAAGAAAGAATTCTACAAGTAAGAAATCAAAGAAACACTCTTATCAATAACATCGAACAGAAGGACGAACAATCAACCCGTCCTTCTGTTTTTTATTTTATCCAAACAACAACCATTAGACAAATAACAATAACAATAACAATAACAATCAACCAGACACAACCATCAGCCAAACAACA
>JAFTTD010000203.1 GCA_017466965.1 Bacteroidaceae bacterium | reverse complement strand
TGGGTGCCTTTCTATTGTCAGCATAAAGTGTTGGCAGGTATGCGTGACGCTTGGGTTTATGCAGGAAATGAAACGGCAAAGGAGTGTTTCAGGAAACTGTGTGACTGGAGCGTTAATGTGGTGTCGAAGCTTTCTTACTCTGATATGCAGACTGTTCTCGGATGGGAGCACGGAGGCATGAACGAGACGCTAGCTGACGCATACAGGTTGTTTGGCGACAAAAAATATCTTGAAGGAGCAAAGAAATACAGTCACCGATATGAAATAGATGGTATGCAGGGTGCGGAAGGGCAGTATTCTCGAACTTTCCTCAATGGTCAGCATGCCAATACTCAAGTCCCTAAGTTCATAGGTTTTGAGCGAATATGGCAGGAGGCTCCTGAAGACGCGTCTCTGGCGGCTTATAAAACAGCAGTCCGAAATTTCTGGGATGATGTGGCTACAAACCGTACAGTATGCATTGGCGGAAACAGTGTTGGTGAGCATTTCCTCGCTTCAGACCGCTGCTCGCAGTACATCACCAATCTTGACGGTCCTGAAAGCTGCAATTCCAACAATATGCTGAAACTCTCTGAGAACCTCTTCAATGACACTCATGATGCTAAGTATGTTGATTTTTACGAGCAGACAATGTGGAACCACATACTTTCAACTCAAGACCCTCATACAGGAGGATATGTATATTTCACTTCTTTGCGGCCTCAGAGCTACAGAATCTATTCACAAGTGAATCAGGGGATGTGGTGCTGTGTAGGAACGGGAATGGAGAATCATAGCAAGTACGGACATTTCATTTATACGCACGACGGCGATAAGACGCTTTATGTTAACTTGTTCACTCCGAGCGAACTTGTGAATGAAAAGTATGCAGTCAAGCAGGAAACGGACTTTCCGTATGGAGAAACAGTGAAACTCACAATCAGCAAGTCCGGTACGTTCGCTTTGGCTGTACGCCATCCGGCATGGGCTGGCGAAAAGTTTTCTGTTGCGGTAAATGGAACTGAGCAGAAGGTGGAAGTGGTTAAAGGCATTGCTTCCTATGCCACTATCCAGCGTGAATGGACTGCGGGTGATGTTGTGACAGTAACTTTGCCTATGGAACTTAGGTATGAAGAATGTCCGAATTACACAGATTACATTGCTTTCAAGTATGGACCTATATTGCTTGCAGCCAAAACTACTGCTTCGTCAAAGGAAGAGGCTCTGACTACTGGCCTGGAACATGAAATGCTTCAAAGGGAATATGCTGATGACAGCCGTATGGGCCATGCCCCAGGAAGTAATGCCGTTCCTAAAACTCTTTCTTCCTCACCATTGCTGATAGGAGAAAGAAGCGAAGTTCTTCAACGCATAAAACCCGTTGATAAACAGAAACTGGAATTTTCTATTAGCGCACGGTTCAATAAGGAGGAGCGTCAGCTCACCCTTGTGCCGTTCTATTCTATTCATCATGCACGATACACTTGTTATTGGTATCAGCAGACAGAGGAAGAATATATGCAGAGTGAAATGGGCAAGGCTGATGCGGAAGAGCAGGCATTGTTGGCACGGACAATTGATTTTGTAGGAACAGGTGAGCAGCAGAGTGAAGCTGGTCATGATGCAAAATACAGCGTCGGTTCTACGTCGGGCAGCTATAATGGGGAATTCTATCGTGATGCTCAGGCTGGTGAATACATACAATATACACTTTCCAATCCTGACGGGGAAACGGAGAGACTTGCTGTTATGTGCCGATTCACAACTGCGGACAAGGGACGCAAGGCATCTATCTATATAGACGGTACAAAGATTGCTGATGTGACAGTTCCGTCATCGCATAAGGGTGCTAACGAAATGGGATTCTACAATATAGAATATCCTGTACCGGCAGAATTGATGATAGGTGATGATGGCGAGGCAAAGAAAAGCATCGTGTTCAGAATCGTTGCATCGTCATCAACATATTGTCCTGGATTGTATTACTTGAGGCTTGTTCGCAATTATCAGGACAACTCATACGTGTTCAAGGCAAAGGACTGGGTGACAGGAGACGGGGGAAGAGTGTCGCAGAATAATTTCACTTATGACGAGCAGGCAAACACCATAACAGTAAAGGCTGGCACAGGCAACAACAATGTGTGCCTGAAACTTAATGATGAGAAATGCGATTATATGGTTTCAAAGGATAAGAAATATCTTGTTGTGATTGGTACTAACCTGAAGACTACAGCAGGCGCCAGCTATCTGTGGTGGCTCAATGGCGTAAACAAGGGCTCAAGCATTGCGCCTACAACCATATTGTCAGCTCCTTTCTCTACGCTTGCAGATGAAATTCCTGGAGCGGCAAACCTTGACAAGGCTACTCGCCTGATAGCTTGGGATATGACAAAGAGCGGACTTGACGCAAACAATGTTGGAGAGCTGTTTAGTATATGCAACGGATGGACTATCTTTGGACTGACTTCAACTACAGGTACATCTGTTATCAGTCACATCGGATTTCACTCCTCTGTTGCAGAAGGACTGACTGCCGTAGGCATAGATCGTTTGGAGCAAGAGGGTGATGGCGCTGTAGATGTATATTCCATAGATGGCAAGCTTTTGAAGAAAGGTGTGAAGAATACTGCTGCAACAACAGGACTGGACAAGGGAATATATCTTGTTGGCAACAAAAAAGTTGCAGTGGAATGAAACACTTTTTGTCCAGTAGTTGTTCTCATTTCCATTTCACGCATTA
>JAFTTD010000202.1 GCA_017466965.1 Bacteroidaceae bacterium | reverse complement strand
TTCTATCTTGCGCATGGCGACGGGTTGGATTATAGAGATCATAACTGGAAAACGCAGTTTATGTTCTCTTGTTTCAAGAGCCGTACATTGAAAAGGTTGGCACGGATGGTTCATCCCCATTGGTTCATGAATTTTGGATTGGAGTGGGCGCGTCGGAGCAGAATGAAACGAAAGGATGGCATTGAACCGCCATATCAGGGAGAAGATAAAGAAGGATTAGTGCTATATGCTAAAGACTACCTGAAAACTCATCCTACGATAAACTTCTTTATATTTGGACATAGGCATATAGAGTTGGATCTTTTATTGAACAAATCAAGTAGAATGCTTATTCTTGGAGAATGGATTTCTTTATTCTCGTATGCAGTGTTTGATGGAGAAAATATGTTCTTGGAGAATTTTATAGAAGGTGAGACGGAACTGTAGCCTTTTTGAAAAAGAAAATATACTGAAAAAGAATAAAATATACAGAGTTATTGCATAAAGTATGTATATTCTTGCTATCTTTGCAAGGCGAATGAATAAATATGCATTTAGATGAGCGGTAGAATATCGAGATTAGACATAATAAAAAGGATTATTTCGAGTAAGGAGATTGGTAGCCAGGATGAACTGCTGACTGCATTGAAGAAGGAAGGCTATAACACGACTCAGGCAACTCTTTCAAGAGACTTGAAGTTCATGAAAGTGGCAAAGGCTTCATCTCCTTTCGGAAAGTCCGTTTATATCCTTCCTGAGAATACTCGTTATAAGAGAGTGCGAGATGGTGCTTCTTCCGGTATGGCAGAGTTTTCAGAAGGTTTTGTCTCAATCAATTTCTCTGCAAATATAGCTGTTGTCAAGACCAAGCCCGGATATGCGAGCAGAATGGCATACAATATTGACAATGCTGATATAGAGGAGGTAATAGGAACCATAGCAGGTGATGACACTGTGATGCTGATTCTTGCAGAGAATGTGGCGAGAGAAGATGCGAAGATTGCTTTGTCTCCGTACATTCCGATAGAATTCTGAAATATGCTGTGATTAAAGCACGAATGACACCTGCGTTTCTGTGTCGCTCGTTTTTTAAGGTAAATAGATATACATAAAAATATAGAAGACAGATAAACTTATGGAATATGATGATGGTATCAAGGTGGTAGTTGCTGATGCTTCTCATGAGAAGTATGTTGATGTCATACTTGCCACCATTACAGATTCTGCAAAAAAGAGAGGAAGTGGAATTGCTTCGCGTACCCATGAATATCTTGCGACAAAAATGCGGGAACGCAAGGCTATCATTGCGTTGGCTGGAGAAGAAGAAGAGTTCGCCGGATTCTGTTACATTGAGAGTTGGGGAAACAAAGAGTATGTAGCTAATTCAGGTTTGATAGTTGTGGAGAAGTATCGCAATCATCATTTGGCTACACGCATCAAGGAAACAGCGTTTTCATTGAGCCGTCTGAGATGGCCAAATGCAAAATTGTTCGGACTTACAAGCCAGTCTGCTGTGATGAAGATAAATACGAAGTTAGGATATGTGCCGGTGACTTTTGCGGAATTGACGCAAGATGATGCATATTGGGCTGGATGTGGTACTCCAGACAAGCCTTGTTGCATCAATTGCGACATATTGGCTCGTACAGAGAGAAAATACTGCGTTTGTACTGCAATGCTTTATGACCCCAAAGACCATGTGGGTGAACCTTTGCCTGTGCAGTTGCCGCCAGATGTGGTGGAAATGGCGCGCAAGGCGGCTGCAATGAACATGAGATGACTATGTGAAGTTATTGCTGAGTTTTTACGATTAAATTATAAAACAATAATATATGGAAAAGAAAAAGAAAGTGGTTGTGGCCTTCAGTGGAGGCCTTGACACATCATACAATGTAATGTACCTGACAAAGGAAATGGGGTACGAGGTGTATGCGGCATGTGCAAACACAGGAGGTTTTTCAGAGGAACAGTTGAAGGCAAATGAGGAAAACGCTTATAAACTTGGAGCTGTAAAGTATGTTACTCTTGATGTTATGGATGAGTACTATGAAAAATCATTGAAATATATGATTTACGGAAATGTACTGCGCAATAACTGTTATCCTATTTCTGTGTCGTCTGAACGCATTTTCCAGGCAATAGCTATTGCTAGATATGCAAAGGAAATTGGTGCAGATGCAATCGCCCATGGCTCAACAGGTGCAGGTAATGACCAAATACGTTTTGACATGACATTCCTTGTGCTTGCTCCGGGAGTGGAAATCATCACACTCACCCGCGACAAGAACTTGAGCCGTCAGGAAGAAGTTGACTATCTTAATGCAAATGGTTATTTTGCAGATTTTACAAAACTCAAGTATTCTTATAACGTAGGTATTTGGGGAACTTCAATTTGCGGAGGCGAGATTCTTGATTCCAATCAGGGACTGCCAGAGAGTGCATATCTGAAACATCCGACAAAGGAAGGTCCGGAACTCTTGAAGATAGGTTTCAAGAAAGGAGAAATCTGCTCTGTCAATGGAGTTGAGTATGATGATAAGATTAAGGCAATTCAGGCTGTAGAAGAGATTGGTGCTGCATACGGAATTGGTCGCGACTGTCATGTCGGAGATACTATCATAGGAATAAAGGGGCGTGTAGGTTTTGAGGCTGCTGCACCTATGCTGATTATTGGCGCGCACCGTTTCCTTGAAAAATATACTCTTTCCAAATGGCAACAGTATTGGAAAGACCAGGTGAGCAACTGGTATGGAATGTTCCTTCATGAGAGCCAGTATCTTGAGCCTGTCATGCCAGACATTGAAGCTATGCTCACAAGCAGCCAGCGCAATGTTAATGGTGTTGTAACACTTGAACTTCGCCCTCTTGGTTTCCAAACTGTAGGAGTTGATTCACCGGATGATCTTGTAAAGAACAAGCTCGGCGAATATGGTGAGACAGCCAAAGCGTGGTCGTCTGAAGATGCAAAGGGATTCATTAAAGTTACTTCAACGGCTCTTCGCGCTTACTATTTGGCGCATCCTGATGAGGAAAGGTGATATTGATTTCTTGAAAATAAAACTAAATCATATATGTCTGAACCTAAAAAGATGTTGCGTCCTCGTACTGGGCGTGTTTTGGCTGGCGTTTGTGCCAGTATTGCCAATTATGTAAATATGGATGCTACTGTTGTTCGTATAGTGTATGTCTTGTTGACATTCTTCACGGCTTTCAGTGGACTTATTCTGTATTTCATTCTTATGTTGTTGATACCTGAAGAAAAAAACAGATTGTTGGATAATGATTAAAGTAGGGATATTAGGTGCGGCTGGATATACAGGCGGTGAACTTATCCGCTTGTTGCTCAATCATCCGCATGCAGAAATTGTATTTGCAAACAGTGGCTCTAACGCTGGAAACAAGATTGCAGAGGTGCATGAAGGGCTGTATGGCGAAACAGAAATGGAATTTACAGATGCAATGCCTTTTGATGAGGTTGATGTGGTGTTCTTCTGTTTTGGTCATGGCAAGAGTGAGGCATTTCTTAAGGAAAATGTAATTCCTGAGAATGTTAAGATTATTGATTTGGCGCAGGACTTTCGTATTGCTTCGCCTGCTCATGACTATGTGTATGGTCTTCCAGAAATTCACAGGACAGAGATACAAGGTTGCAAGCATCTTGCAAACCCAGGTTGTTTTGCTACATGTATTCAGCTTGGACTTCTTCCTTTGGCTAAAGCAGGCCTTCTCAAGCATGACATTGCAGTGAATGCTATTACTGGCTCTACTGGTGCAGGCCAGAAGCCAGGGGCAACAACACATTTTTCATGGCGCAATAACAACATGAGCGTGTATAAGGTGTTTACTCATCAGCATTTGCACGAGATTCGTCAATCTTTGAAAGAGTTGCAGGGAGAGTTAAATGCGTCTGTTGACTTCATTCCTTATCGTGGCGACTTTTCAAGAGGTATATTTTGTACAGAGGTGGTGAAGTTTGATGGTGAAGAAGGTTCTCCTTCAAATCCTACAGGCGAACAGCTTGCACAGATGTATAAGGATTTTTACGCAGATGCGTCATTTACACATTATGTTGATAAGTCTATCGATTTGAAACAGGTTGTCAATACAAACAAGTGTATTGTTCATGTAGATAAGTTTGGAAACAAGGCTGTAATAACATCTGTGATAGACAATTTGCTTAAAGGAGCTGTAGGACAGGCTGTTCAGAATATGAATCTCATGTTTGGATTGGACGAAAAGTCAGGCTTGAATCTTAAGCCAAGTGCATTTTAGTAAAAAGACTTTGGTTCTGCAATAATAATAAAATAACTAAACTTTCGCAAGCTCAGTTTCGTCAGGAGTCAAGGAGTAAAGTGGTTAAGGAGTTAAGTTTCTTAGTAGTTCTGTGGTTCAAGTTCTGTAGTTAAGACAAATGCATTAGGTGGCATTGCTAACTCAAAAACTCAAAAACTCAAAAAACTCAAACTAAACCTTTCAACACAAGAAGTTGAGCACTTGCGAAACTTTAATAAAGTAATTATCAGATGAATTTATATGATGTATATCCTCTGATGGATATTACCATTGACAGAGGACAGGGCTGTAAAGTGTGGGACGAAAAAGGACAGGAATATCTTGATTTATATGGAGGGCATGCTGTCATTAGTGTAGGTCATTGTCATCCTCATTATGTTGAAATGATGACTAAGCAAATGGGGAAACTTGGCTTCTATAGCAATTCTGTCATCAATCCTTTGCAACAGGAGTTTGCTAAAAGATTAGGAAAAGTATGTGGATATGATGATTAT
>JAFTTD010000201.1 GCA_017466965.1 Bacteroidaceae bacterium | reverse complement strand
GATGATTGGGGATATTATAACAAGGCGCTTATCTTCTTCAATCAGGAGAAGTTTGAAGAAGCTAATGAAGCATTCAAGAAAGTAGCAGAAGTAAACCCTACAAATGCTGATTCATGGGTTGCAGCTGGTAAGGCAGCGTGGAAGCTTGCACAGAACAATATTCAAAAGAAAGACGTTTCAAAGCAATACTATCTTGATGCAATCAATTGTTTTGAAAAGGCTCGTGAAATAGAACCAGGCAAACCAGAACTTTGGGGATATTCACTTTATGCTTGCTATAACAATTCAGGAAACCTCCAAAAAGCTAAGGAATTTGAAAAGTATTCAAAATAAACCAATTCTATTAGTTTAATAAATTATAAAAAGACTGTCCTTTAGGTATGAAACTAACGGACAGTCTTTTTTCTTTTAAATAATAATAAGTAACTTTGCATTAAGATTGAAAAACTAATAATTTGATGTTATGCAAAGATTATTTTTTATAATATGTTTTTTAGCAATTAACTGTATTGCTGTATCATCTCAAAACAATGCACCTTCATACAAGAAAAAAAGTGTTATGAAGGAGATTAGAGAAAATCTGAAAGCAAACAATTACCAAAGAGTTAATGACATTGCATACAATGCTATAACGAAGTATGAAGAAGCAAAAAATGATGCCGAATTTTATGATATTCTCGTTAACGCACAGGAAAATCTGGCTCTTGGGGAAAATAGAAAAATGTACTTGAAGGCAAAAGCAGATACAGCCAAATACTTTAATCATATTCTTAATATGTATGTATATGCGATTAAGTGTGATAGTATTGAGACTAATCTGAACTCGCAGCCAGGAGCCAAAAAAGCCAAATATAAATATAGAAATAAGAACTCCGAAAAACTGAACTCATTTAGGAACAATCTTCTTAGTGCCGGAAAATTTCATTATAAGAAAAAGCAATATGATAAGGCATATCAGTATTTTGATATGTATATAGAATCTTCAGAAAATACATTAATTAAAGATTATGTATCAGATAAAGTCAAAGAGGATAGTATTATAAAGTCAACAGCGTTATTGTCTGTATTGTCATCACATGCTTCAGACAATCATAAAGGAGTTGTAAAACATTTGAACGAAGCCCTTTCTGATACATCAACAAAAGCGGTTATTGTAGAAATGGGAAGCAAGTCTTATGCGGCATTAGGTGACACTCTCAATATGCTGCGTCTTTTGGATTATGGCTTGAAGAATTATCCACATTATGAATATTTCTATTCTGTATTGATAAAGTATTATAATGATAAAGGAAAATTCCGTGAATCTCTTAATATCGTAAAAGTAGCAACTAATTCAAATCCAGATAATAGAAATTGTTGGTTTATAAGAGGTAAGGTGGAAGAATATTTGAATATGCCGGATTCTGCGTTACTTTCTTATTCTAAAGCGATAGAGATAAAACAGGATGATGCAGAATCATATTCATGTATTGGAGGGATATATTTGAATAAGGCTCATGATGCATATTCTATATTTAACGAGACTGCTGGAACAAAAAAATATATAGAAGAGAAGAAGAATATTGATGACATTTATAATAAAGCAAGAGTTAATTATGAAGCATCAATGAAATATGCGCCAGATAATAAGTCTTTATGGCATTCATCACTAAAGGATATATATTTCAAATTAAATATGGGAAGTGAGTTGATGAGGCTTGATAAGTAATAAATTTCTATATTATATATGCAAACAGCGAAACATAAATTAAATGTATGTTTCGCTGTTTGCATATATTTAATGGTACTAAATGTTGCCATTAATACCATTGTATAGATCCGGAGTAGCTACTTTTCTTATCATACTTGAGTGCATCTGTCAGTGTGCTTGCATTAGCTCTAAGAGATATGTTGTATGAAGTGAATGTTCCAAAAACAAGTCCGCAGCTCATGTTGAAACAGTGCATGTCTCGAGATATATTTACAGTTGTCATAGAAATGGCATGATTTGTGAAATCATATCCGGATGAGAAATTTACATTCCAGTTGTTTGAAAGTTTGAGGTTACCTGAAAAGTTCAGATTCTGTGTGAATTTATATGGATAGCGCATTGACTTTATGTTAATTTGTGCGCTTCTGTCCTCTGCCATTGTAATTCCGTATGAGATAGAAAACGACCATGGCATTTTGAATTTCATGTATCCATCAGAGTCTAAACCATCCTTATTGTCGGAGTTTTCATTTGATGCCTCTGTGTCTTCAGTTTCTGAATCATTTATATCATCATCTGCTTCATCAGAATCATTTTCAGTCTCTTCATCTTCAACATCCTGCCCAAGAAGTTTTTTTATACTTTTGCCAATCTTTTCAATACTTTGGTTGTTAAATGTATATGAGATGTTCTTGCTCATTCCCTGAAAACGTCCGAAGCGTCCGTATGACCATTCTGTACGATTACCGACAATTACATTACCATTTTGGTCAAATTCGTATGCGTATGTATTAAATACAGCATTCATGTTGAAAGTTGTCTTTCCCCATTTTAGTCTCAGACGTGTTGAAAGGTTGCTCCAAGGCTGTGTCTTAGCAGCCATATTATAAGAAATGCTTGCACCTATCTCGTCTATAATACTGACTTTCTTTGTTGAATCATTGTCTGTTTTGATTTTCATTTCAATATTGTTTGATATATCAAAACTAACAGAACCTGTTTTTCCCTTGGATGGAACGCCATATAGTGAACCTGCGTAAGGAGAGTATTCAACGAGCGACACATTGCCTTCTTCGTCTGTTTTGGTATAAGTCTTGTAATATCCATATCTGCTACTTCCGAAATCAGGCGCATAACTGAAACTAACGGATGGAGTCAAGACATGACGTACCATTTCTATATTTTCTCCAAAAACTTTTGGTGATGGCTTGTAGAATCCGTATAGTTTAGTATTTGCTGATATGCTGAAATTATAATTGTAAACACGGTTGAAGCCATATACGGTGTCTCTTACCAATTCTCTGTTATCCTTGTCCCAGCTTTGGTTAATCTTATGTGTGTACCATCTTTCAGTGTAATTTAATGATGGAGTAACATTTATGTATTTCAATACGTTGAATGAAGCTGAGATTGGTATTGTGTGTTTCATGCCATTTCGCCAATCCTTAATGAGGTTTGACTTCATTAGCTGATCCTCTTTTGTTGATATACTGTTGCTAAGGTTTCCTGTATAAGTCAACGCTATCTTTTCATACCATTTTTCTTTACCAACGGCTTTCTTGCGTTTAAAAGGATATACTCTACTAAGGCTGATACTGAGGTTAGGCATTGTTAATGCAAGCGTAGAGTCACGCATGTTTTGCGAAATGTTGAAACTTGTTGATAATGACAAACCTATATTCGGAAATGAACGTGAGTAACTTATACTTGAAGTTCTTGTACTTTGTGAATATGATGTAGGATTGTATAGGCTTGAGAGATTGTTTTTCTCGTAACTTTGTGTAGCAAAGTTTACTGATGCTGAAAATGTACTATTAGGGTTCATTTTTGCATCTT
>JAFTTD010000200.1 GCA_017466965.1 Bacteroidaceae bacterium | reverse complement strand
TATCATTATAAATACTGTAAATAAATAATTTATAATTTCATTTCATGAACGTCATTTGACCTTATACATTAAAGAAAAAAGTCCTTAAAATGTTCATTTTTCTGCAAATTTAATGTTTAAAAGTGATTTTATGAACTTTATAACTCATAGAATAGACAAAAACGGAAAACAATACTTATATTTGTCAACAAAATATCAAACATGCGAAATACATTCCAATTATGAAAAAGAAATACTTACTGTCTGTAGCCATAGCTTTCATGTCAGCAAACCTTGCCATGGCAAAGAGCCTGGTGCTCACACTTGCCGACAACACAAAAGTTTATTATCTGCTTGGAGGAGATGTTAGTCCAAAGATGCATTTCTTAGACGGCAAACTTACGGTTAATGCTGATGAATACACTTTTGAAGGCATAAAAAACTTCAGAATTTCAAATGAAGACGATCCAAACGGTATTGAAAGTATTTTAGGAAAGAATCCTAGCGCAACACTTCAGGACGGAACGCTCTATATAAACAAGTTAGTTTCTGCCGACGAGGTGAAAGTGTATAATGCCGCCGGCGCTACAGTAAATGCAACCATAGGTACCACTGGCAGCATGACAACCATTGACGCTGCAAATCTTGCTAAAGGTGTTTATGTAGTGAAGATTGGAAAATCTTCTGTTAAATTCATCAAGAAATAATAAAACAGGATATTATGTTAAAAAGAATATTTTTGGCATCAGTATTTATTTTGACATCTATACTGAACAGTTTTGCCCAGGATACTCTCTGGATTAAATATGACGACCGCTTCACAGCCAACAAGGCCGACTACATTGGCAACTGCGACTCAATTGTCTTCAAGAGGGGGCTGATGTACCTTCATCGTACGCCAGGCGAGAAAGTAAAGAAAGTTAGCAAGCAATACGTTCTGAACGGTGAATACACATTCGAGAATCCAGGAAGATGGCTATACAAGCCAAGCTACTGGAGCAACAACAACTTCAGCAACAGCGCCAGCAGATGGTGTTTCGAGCGTAGCATGGAGTCAGAACATTTCGTAGTGTTCTGGGAACCAGGATTCGGTCTTGACCCTACAAAGGCTACCGGCGGATATGCTTTCAACCCAGCAAAACTCCTAAGAGACGGAGAACGCTATTATGAAGTTTATGCTAATGAACTCGGATTCCTGAAAGTTGGCGAATCTACTACGGACAAGGTAAAAATAATGATGTTTGTATATTATCAGGAAGACTGGAAAGCTGAAGGCTCTGGATACGACCACAAAGTAGGCTCTTTTAATGTGAACCCTTGGGCTATCAGCTCACGCGAAGGCGTAACAGTTGCACATGAGATAGCACATACTTTCCAATACCTTGTAAAATGCGACCTTGGCGAACCTCACGGATTTGACTACGGATATGGAGATGGCGCAACAGGCGGTAACGGATGGTGGGAGAGCTGTGCCAACTGGCAGGCTTACAAGGCTTATCCAAACTTACAGTTCGTTCACGATGAATACTTCAACGCACATCTTGACCAGCACCATCTGAACATGCTCCATGAAGGTTGGCGCTATCAGAACTGCTTCATGCAAGACTGGTGGTGCATGAAACACGGTATGGACTTTATAGGAAGACTATGGCGCGAGGCTCGTCGTCCGGAATACCCGATTGAAGCATACATGAGACTGAACAACCTCACGCTTGAACAGTTCAACGACGAAATGTATGAAGGATTTGCGCGAATGGCGACATGGGACATTGACCACATACGCGAGAAGGCAAAGCACAGAATCGGCCAGCACAGAAATCGTCTGGTTGCAACTACCGTAAATGGAGATGCAGACTGGTGGGAAGTTGACAAGAACTTCTGCCCTCAGAACTATGGTTATAACATCAACCGCATTAAAACAGCTCCTGCTGGAACTGTAATCAAAGCACAGTTCAAGGGTAATGCAGGCGCTACAGGATACAGAAAAATCAATCTTGACAAAGCAGGATGGAGATATGGTTTCGTAGCCCTCACCAAGGATGGCGAGAGAATATACAGTCCGGTTCAAAGCGACCCTAACGGCACTGCAGAAATAACAGTTCCTGAGAATGTTGACAAAATGTGGTTTGTTGTAATGGGCGCACCTACTGAATACTGGCGTCACCCATGGGATGACAACGAGAGCAACGATGAACAGTGGCCTTACTTAGTGAAGTTTGAGAACACGGCTCCATACGGCACATTCAAGAATTACGATGAATATCCAGAAGACTATGTACGCAAGGATACAACAGTCGTGTTAGAAGCCGACCTTGCACTGAGCAACACATACAGTTCTGTAAGAGTACAGTTTGACATGGACGCCATAAGCCAGGCACTTGGTCTTAGCACAAAGCAGATGCAATCAGTTAAGGTGGGTACATCAAACAAGATAAGATTCGCAGCCGTAGGCGCTAACGGCAACATCACAAACAACAACACTATTACCAATGCCTCATCAACATTATACGGCCATTGGTTCAACATCAGCGGAAATGTATGCGGTTATGACAGCAACGCTCGTATATTCACGGAGTTCTACCCTGACAAATACGGATGCTACGTCGGACAATATCCAAACAAGCTGACACGTGGCAGAACATACACCGTGCGCGAAGCTATCATCTACAAACATACCGATGGCAAAGAATACAAGGCCATAATGGAAATACATCTCCATATAATATAAAAAAGTGAGACAACCCTTATTTTTCATTGCTGGCGCATCTGCCATATTATGAAAAGGGAAAGGGGACTAACTCTTCACAAAATAATAAAAAAAGCAGAAGGACTTAGGTTGCACACCAAATCCTTCTGCTTTTTTTATACACCAATATCTGCTCGATCTTATATTTATAAGTGACGCATCTGTGCATATTTATAGTTACAGCAGATTCATAAAAAAACAAACGAGCCTGCATTTTAATATCAACGAGCCTGCGTTTAATTATTAATGAGCCTGCGTTTTAAAACAAACGAGCCTGCGTTTGTCAATCGTGAGCACAGGAATATGCCTTTAACACTCGTTCACAGCATTTCTAAATAATGTTATAACATACTGTTACAGTGTCAGTTAAAAAAAAATTAATCACGTATAATTCTGTCATATTTCATGCCGTAAGATATGACATAAGACAACAAATGAACTTTGGCATGAGATTTGCTGTTAATAAGGTGAATGACAGCAGCTGAGGCAAAGTAGAAGAAAGGAGCAGAAGGAAGCCGAAGCAGTTTATTCAAGCGAGTGATAATTTTCTGAGTATTAACTTCTAAAAATGAATTATTATGTTACCAGTTACATTAATCGTTTACGGAATCGTTTTTTCTCTCGCAGTTATTAGCAACATCACTTTTTTGAAACAGGCTTAAAAATCATGTTTCGGAAAATGTTAATCTGAATAAATCGGGAACGGTAAAAAAAGCCGTTCCTTTTTTTATGCCTAAATTATGAATAAAACGCAATAAACATGGTTGTTTTACGTTATAGATTGAAAGCTGAAACATGAACATTCAACAGACATACAGATTTTTTACATTTATCATCGCATTTATGGCCTTCTTCTCTGCTGATTTGTCAGCGCAGACTCGAAAGGTCATGAACAGGCCGTATATTGACCAGAGAAAAATCCACTATGGCTTTATGGCTGGATTCCACATGCAGGACATAGAATTTCAGAACAACGGATTTGTTGATGAAAACGGCAACCAATGGTTTACAGACATAGCCTATT